>WTJU01000016.1:4235-5896 GCA_011526285.1 Candidatus Arcticimaribacter sp. | reverse complement strand
TTATATTCATTCACAAAAGTCATCCAAAGTTTATAGTTGCGCTTCCAAACAATTTCTTGTTCTGTTCCCCAAAAATGCCAATAGGAACCATGCGATATTTTTGAGGGCTGATAAAAACGCCATAAACTTGGAAGCGTATAGTCTTCGTGCCATTCTGCACGTCGTGCACGCTGTAAATCTCTACTCGCTTCATAAATATTAAACGTTGGGTCTAGCGTGAAATCAAGTGCTAAAAGCTCTTCCATCACACGATTCCAATGTTCTGAATACGGTTTTGCTGCTTGCTCCCATAATTTTCCTGCTTCCTCAAAACGGTGTTGCTCGTTTTGATAATTATAATCCAACGGATAATTTTGAACTGTTCGATCATCAAAAAGAGCTTCTGGTAAACCATACCAATGTTCCATAGTGGTTAGTCCTGCTCTAGCAGAGTGCAATACATTCCAACGCGCTACACTCATTTGGGCATGATGACAAGCAGAGCCTAAACCTAGTTTGTTATTTTCTTCTAAAGCAGCCTCCATAATTTCGGGAGCAGCACCAAAAAATTTAATCCCGTCAGAACCTGCCTTTGCATTTTCACGTACCCAAGCTCTCGCTTCTTCTGGAGTATTAATTCCATATTTTGCTCCAGCACCAAAACCTGTGTACTGAATTATGCGAGGGGCAATTATTTCGTTCCTGGCACTTCTTCGTTTTAAATCTAACGCCCAATCTCTACTTCTACCACTTGGCTCTCGAACAGTTGTTACCCCATGCGCTAACCAGAGTTTAAACACATAATCCCAATCTGCACCTTGAGAAACACCGCCTATGTGCCCATGCATATCAATAAACCCGGGCAATAGATACATGCCCTCAGCATTTATTTCTTTCCCTCCTTCTTTTAATGCAGGTCGTCTTTCTGAATTAATTTCTACGCCGGGATAACCTACTGTGGCAACATTAACAATGGTATTTTTTTCAACCACCACATCAACAGGTCCAATGGGTGGCGCACCGTTACCATTTATTAAAGTTACACCTCGAATAATGAGCTGTTCAAAAGGACCCTCTGCAGTTTGAGCAAAAAGCAAGCCTACGCTCAAAAAAAGAAAAAAGAAAATAGTTTTTTTCATGTTTATATATTTCACTTAAAACTATAAAATTTTTGATTCATATTACTGTAGCTAACGGTTTTCTGTCTAAAGAGTAATATTCAAATTATTATTCACTATATTTATTAAATCATGTTACATATCGCCTATGCATAAATGCTACTCTTTCATTCTTATCGGAGTACTAACGCTTTTGCATAGCTATACCTTTGCTCAAAATGATTTTGAAGCTCCTGTATTATCATCTTTTACTGTATCTCCTAGTACAGTAGATATTTCATCAGGTGCAGTTTCCATAACGGCTAGCATCAGAGCAACTGACGCCTCGGGTGTGATAACCCCAACTTCCTCAGGTGCATATGTTTATTATCAAGGAAATTATGTCTACGGATCTACCTGGACACTAATAGATGGCGACAGATTTGATGGTACGTATGAATCAACTATTGTGATTGATGAAACCTTTGGACCATCTGGAGAATACTCTGTTTACGAAGTATATAATAGATTCGCTGACCCTGGTGGGTATCAAGGTAATAATGTTAACAATGCCGAATTAACAGT
>WTJU01000016.1:0-4135 GCA_011526285.1 Candidatus Arcticimaribacter sp. | reverse complement strand
TCGCTGACCCTGGTGGGTATCAAGGTAATAATGTTAACAATGCCGAATTAACAGTAATCAATAACAGTAATGCTGATTTTGAAGCTCCTGTATTATCATCTTTTACTGTATCTCCTAGTACAGTAGATATTTCATCAGGTGCAGTTTCCATAACGGCTAGCATCAGAGCAACTGACGCCTCGGGTGTGATAACCCCAACTTCCTCAGGTGCATATGTTTATTATCAAGGAAATTATGTCTACGGATCTACCTGGACACTAATAGATGGCGACAGATTTGATGGTACGTATGAATCAACTATTGTGATTGATGAAACCTTTGGACCATCTGGAGAATACTCTGTTTACGAAGTATATAATAGATTCGCTGACCCTGGTGGGTATCAAGGTAATAATGTTAACAATGCCGAATTAACAGTGGTCAATTTAGCCGGAACTATAAGTCCTTCTAATGGAGACGGAACAGTTTCAAATCCATATGAAATTGACTCTTTTTCAGACCTTTGGTGGATAAGTCAAGATGAATCACGCTGGAATAAACACTATATTCAAACTGCAGATATTGACGCATCCATCTCATTAAATCTTGATTATGGAAAGGGATTCAGACCAATAGGCAATGAGCAAACAACATTTACTGGATCTTATGACGGTAAAAGTTTTTCCATTGATAATTTATTTATCGCAAGAGAGCAAGACAATGAAATTGGGTTATTTGGCTATGTTGAAAACGGTACTTTAAAAAATATTAACCTTTTTAAACCAAATATCACAGGAGATATACGAGTTGGTGCTATTGTGGGTGAATTGGTAAATAGTTCTAATCAATTTATTTCTAATCATGTCCAAGAAGGATATGTTTTAGGAAATACCACGACAGGAGGTCTTGTTGGTAGACTTGGAAGCTATTCTCATGTAGATAAGTCATCTTACACCGGAACAGTTAATGGATATGCAACAAGTCAAAATTTTAATGGAGGGGGCGAGGCAAAAAACATTGGAGGTTTAATAGGTAAAATAAAACCTAACGGAGTTTTGAAAAAAAGCTTTTTCAAAGGAGATGTTTTTGGTGTTTCACAAGTTGGCGGAATAGTTGGTATTGACTCTGCTTATGAAATTTCAAATACTTTCTCGATCGGTACAGTAGTAGCTGAAAATTCACGTGCAGGAGGCATTTCAGGCCATAGTACTTATTCGGATAGTGATAATGGTAGAATTCATAATTATACCTCAACATCCGTACAGTCATTAAATAACGGTGACTCAATTGGACCTATTGTAGGTTTACAAACTGATGGTAATTATGAGGGATTAGATAATTTTTGGAATACTGAAACTAATAACTTTTCAAGTACTGGTGGAAATATAGACTTTCCTAAAACAACAGGGGAATTAAAAACAAAAACAACCTTTACAGACGAAGGATGGGATTTTGACAACATCTGGATTATTATAGAGAATTTGAATGACGGTTACCCTGTGTTGAGAGGAAATAATGGATTTAACATACAAGATTATTTAAGCCCTACTCTGTTAGCACTTACAAGCAACGACTCTGATAATATAATTACATCTGGCGTTGTGACTATAACTGCTTCATTTTCAGAGAATATGATTGCAACTCCACTAGTCTCTGTTTCTGGACTAGTAACCGACACTGCTATGACTCAAGGATCATCTGCTTCAGAGTGGACTTATTTATGGTATATTCCTTCAACAGTGAACACAGGAACCTATGCAGTGACAGTTGCAGGGACAAGTACGAATTCAGTACCCTACACAGGCAGTGATTCCTTAAGCTTGAGTATCAATCCAACTTTTTATACCGACAACAATGGGGTTACAGTAAAATGTCCTGTCGCTGCTAATGGAGATACAGGAGTTGTAGGAGGAAAAACCTACACGGCTGTAGATGAATCAACTTTGAGAGGGAAAATCAATAATGGAGATGCTGACCTTGATTGTATTTGTACAACCCTTGTAACAAACATGAGTAATGCCTTTGAGAACATTACAAACAGTCAGGACATATCAAGTTGGGATACATCTAACGTAACCAACATGCGTGCCATGTTTAAAAATGCTAATGTTTCTTCTACCCTTAATGAATGGAATACCAGCCAAGTTATTGATATGTATGAAATGTTTGGGGGTAATGCAAGCTTTAACCAAGACATTGGCGGGTGGGATACAGGCAATGTAACCATCATGACCTACATGTTTAGCGGTGCATCAGCATTCAACCAAGACATTGGCGGATGGAATGTGTCAAATGTGACTGATATGCGTCATATGTTTGGAACAGCAACTGCATTTAACCAAGACATCAGCAACTGGGACACAGGAAAAGTTACGAGCTTTTCATACATGTTTAATCATGCCAGTCAATTCAATCAACCGCTAGATTCATGGGACACATCAAGTGTAACTGCAATGGATCACATGTTTAGAATGGCATCAGCATTTAACCAAGATTTAAATAACTGGGACCTATCCAACGTAACCACTATTCGTTCAATGTTCATTGGTGCCTACAACTTTAATGGCCAAATTGGAAATTGGAACACTGGCAATGTAACTGATATGACTGCTGTCTTTTATGAGGTCTTTGATTTTAATCAAGACATCAGTAATTGGAATGTTTCATCAGTTACCTCCATGTTTGATATGTTTAAAAATGCGCGTGCATTTAATCAAGACATTAGCGATTGGAACGTGTCAGCAGTCACAACTATGGGGCAAATGTTCTTGGGCGCCCAAAGTTTTAACCAAGACATTAAAACTTGGGATGTTTCAACGGTGACCAACATGAATGACATGTTTAATGGTGCAACCAATTTTAATCAAAATCTTAGCAGTTGGTGTGTTACTAACGTGACCCCTGCACCTTCAAATTTCGCAAATGCATCTGCCCTAACTTCATCCAATTATCCACGCTGGGGACAGTGTCCAACAACGATAAACCTAATTAGCCTAAACCATACTGACGAAGACACAATAGTCACACAAAATAACGTAGTATCCATTACAGCAATATTTTCGGACTCGGTTACCACTACCCCTACGCTATCATTAACTGCAAGTGATACCTACTCCAATACTTATCTAGATTTGGTTCAGCATGCAGAAATGACAAACCTTAACTCAACCACTTGGTATTATGAATGGACCGTAACTACCACCCAAACCTATGATGAAGTAACAGCAACTGTTTCTATAAGCACCCAAGCGGAATATTTTAATGACAGTATCACTTTCGTAGTGGATAATAGTCCACCTGGAATAAATGAAATTTCCTTTCACTCTTCTTCCAAGCAAATCGAAATAGGGTTCAATGAAAGAGTCTTTTCCACGAGTTCAGCAACAGCATCAATAACAGCCCAAAACTTCAATTTAAGTATCAGTGGGGGGAGTGCACAACTTAATTCTACTACTCCTAAAAGCTTAACAGTAAGTGGAACTACCTACCTCCTTGAAATGGATCTAAGTGGCTTTATTGATGGCAGTGAGGTTATAACGCTCAAAACGAATAATCCAATTTTTGACGTTGTAGGAAATGAACTCAACATTCAAAATGATGATTACCAAGTAAACTTAATTGACAACATATCTCCTTACATTGTTTCCTATGAATTAAAAGAAGACAACTCGAGTGTTTTACTCAATTTCAATGAAGATTTGATTGCATCATCAATAGTTAATTTTGAAAGTGCTTCTGTAAGTTCAACTCAGTTTATCATTCCTACCAAAACTACCGCTACATCCAGTTGGTCCCCTTGGACACATGATATAGACTTAAATGTTCCCGATGGCTATATTATTTCTAAAGTGCATTTTACTTTCGATGCAAAAGATCAAGGATGGGGAGGATCTAATCAAAACGCTACTATTAAGCTTAATAACACCTTAGTAGGAAGGGCTAGACTTACGCATAACTATCAATCTTTTGATATAGAAAAGACAGGAAATTTCCCAGATTTCAATTACGATGGTACAAATACATTGAAATTCTTTTTCATTGGCTGGCCTGGATGGAGTTCAACTACCAAAAATGGAATACTCACTGTGTATTATTCTCAAGTAGAATTAGAAACAAATGATTTTCTAATGACGATTGATGGAGGGACTGCTACACT
>WTJU01000059.1 GCA_011526285.1 Candidatus Arcticimaribacter sp. | reverse complement strand
TGACGGTTGTAGAGCGCCAAACGAAAGCCTTTTTGGGCAAGATTACGACTTAAACACTTTCCCATCACGCCTAAACCAATAACACCTAGGGCTTTTCTCATGCTACTTCTTTCTTAATTTTACCTATCATTTCTTCTAAGCTTTGGTCGCAATCAAGCACCAATGCGTTCTTGGGTTCCTCCAGTACATCAAATTGAGACTGTAATAATTCTGCTGGCATAAAATGATTTTCACGCATTACCATACGCTGATAAATTACATCATAACTTCCTTTGAGGTAAACCAATTGAACTTCAGTTTCAAATCCATTTATTAACCGATACCGATACGAGGCTTTTAATGCTGAACACGCCAAAATACATCCCTTACCTAGATTATCCTTCAAAAGAGAATTCAACTTGGTGAGCCAAGGCCAACGATCGTTATCATTCAACGGAATTCCGCGGTTCATTTTTTCTATGTTGGCTTCCGGATGGAAATCGTCAGCATCAAAAAAAGGCAGTGAAAAATGTTTAGCCAATCCCTTTCCTACGGTAGTTTTCCCAGAGCCACTTACGCCCATGAGAAGAATAATTTTTAATGATTGCTTCTTATTCAACAGTATAACTTCTGGCTAAAGATACCAAATAAGTTAGTGTAATTAATCTTGAAAAGATTTTCATCAGTTTCAAGGAGAGGAGAATCAAGTTCTTTCGCCCACCAGAAACTGTTTGCATCATTTTCAATTTTACCACTTTAGTTGAACGCCGATTGGTAGTAGTAAGACAAAAGTGTTTTTCGTTGTTTTAGTTCAATTTCAATTGCCTTTTGCGCAGCTTTTAAATAATTGGCTTCGCGACTATTGACTAAAAAAAGGGAGCTTTCTCCTAATGTGAATTTTTTTTGTTCTCCATTGAACAGCCTGCGATAATCAGCAGTAATCTTTTGTGCTAAGTTAACTTGATTGGATAAAGAATTCGACTTCGCTTCTAGTGTAGCAAGTTTGTTGTTTAAGTCTAGCCTTGCTTGTTCTCGGGCTAAACGTAAATCGTTTAACTTAAGCGAAGCCAACTTTAAATTGGCGCGTTCTTTTCTTAGAAATAAAGGAAGTTTAACCTTAAGGCCTGTTGTGTTGTTATTAGGATCTAGTGCTGCTTGCCATTGCTGCAAAGGATTTTGACTGGACAACCATCGGTAACTCAACTTAATTTCTGGCAGTAAATTATTACGTTGGAGCTGTCGTTCCAACCGCCCTTGAGCTACTTTATAGTCCAAAACTTTAATTTTTGGATGGTTTTCCAAAGGCAAACTTGATGGAGTGAAACTTTGCGAAAATGCGTCTTCATCAATACTAGGAATGGTCGAGTCTTTAATTTCAAGCGGTTGATCCTCCAACCATAAAAAATTAGAGGCGTTGAATGCAGCCGCTTTAAGCTTTAATCTACTTTGTTCTTGCATCAGTACTCGATTATTGTATGCAATTCTCGCTTCAATAGAATCAATAGCAGCTAAATCTCCAGTCAAGACACGCTTTTTTACACCTTTAAATCGGAATGCTGCATTTTCTACAAACTTTTCAAGTACTAACCATTGACGATAAGCTGCATACCAATCTAAAAAAGCATGTGTTGCCTCTTCCAAAATTTCATTGATTTGGAGTTTATTCTCTTCTTCTGCTTGTTGAACAAAACGTTTAGCCTGTTTCAAAGTGATGGTTCTTGCATTAGCCAAAAGTCCTTTTCCCAAGTCTATATCAGCTCCCAATGCATAAAGCTGTTCTCCCGAAACAGTATTTTCGGGATTCAGCAATACTCCATCAGCTTCACTAATTTCTGCTTTTAGTGAAATTCCCAAAGGTGTTGGAAAAGTAAATGCAGCATTAAAACGTTCATAATAAGGACTATTTTTAACTGTTTTTTCCTTGAAATCTACACCTAATTGCGGATCAAAAGCACCTCTTGCTTTGAGTAATTTTGCTTGGCTTTCGTTTAGACTTATGTTAGCTTGCTTTACAAAAGGATGAAATTGTTTTACATAACCTATATACTCATCCAAACTCAGTGTCTCTTGTGCGAAAACACTCGAGTTTGCTATAGTTAGAAACAAGAATAAAAACGTTAAAAACAAATGTTTCATGCTTAGTTTGTCTTTAGGGGTAACTTTACTTTTTCAGCAATTTTAACTTTGTAATAATCAGGCGGAAAACCATTGAGTTGACGCCATAACTCATACCAAACCGGTACTTCATTGAGCAATGCAATTGTTCGTGCTCCCGAACCTATTCTAACCTCAGTAGGCCAAGGGTGATCATTCTCATCTGGAACAAGTAGAACCCGATACAAATCATTATCACTAATATAATTTTCAATCGCTACAACTTTTGCACCGTAAGTTCCATAAGATACACTTGGCCATCCACTAAAAACAATAGCAGGCCAACCATCAAACTCTACGCGCGCCTTTTCTCCTACTTTAATTAATGGAATATCAATTGGACGAATATATGTTTCTACCGCCATTTGATAGTCATTTGGCATTATGGAAATAAGCTTTTCTCCTGCCTTAAATGTTTCTCCGATACCTGCTTTTAATGCCTTGTTTACATAGCCTGATTGTGGAGCAGTTAAAAACTGTAGCGCAACTCTAGTACGGTAGTTAGAAAGTGTGTTTTGTAGCTTGGCAACACTAGCTTGAGCTTCAAATTGACTTGATGCTGCTGTAGCTATGTCAGAGCGAATCTTAGCTGCCTTATCTGCAAAACTCGCATCTATACGTGCCACTTCTACCCGAGCAATTTCTACTTCATTCTTGGCATTTCTAAAGCTGTTTTCAGCACCAATATATTTTGCTTCGGCTTGGCGTAGTTTCATACGCTTACTTTCTAATTCGCGCATTGACTTTAGACCATCAGCAAAAAGAGTTTCTTCACGTTTCAAACGTGTACTGGCTATGTTTTGATCTGTTTTTACTGCTTCAAACTTAATGCTGTCATTTTGAACATACAGAATACTTTGTTGAAGTTTATTCTTTGCTTGTTTGAGTTTAAGAACACGCTCTTTCTCCAAGGCTATCAATTGACTCTCTAAAGCGTTAATCTTTTGGGCGTATGCTACTACTGCTTGTTCTTTTGCTGCAAGTTGTTGTTCAGTTCTCACTAACAGTGCTGGGTCGAAATAATCACTTTTTATTTCTGAAATTTTCAATAACGTATCACCCTTGGATACAAAGTCACCTTCTCGAACAAACCACGCATCAATTTTTCCAGGAATTGGTGATTGCATGGTTTGAGGTCGCTTGTCAGGTTGCAAAGTGGTAACATAACCTTTTCCTGTTAAATTCTGCGTCCAGGGTAAAAAAAGCATAATGACCAAGACAATCGAAAACACCAATAAGAATCGATTAAAACTCGAAAAATAAGAACGATTAAAAATAGTTGCCCCAGAACGATAGCCCGAAAAATCGAACCCTTTAATAGGGTTTTTTGAGATATTTAACATGACTTAAGCATTTGAAATTAATTCCCCTTCTTCAAGGATTACGATTTGATGACATTTTTTCTCCCAATAGGGGTTTGAACTCACCACAACGATACTCCAAGCATGCGATGAAGAAGTTAAATAATTGATAATACGTTGCGTTTCTTCTTGACTTAGATCATCAAGTGGATCTTCCAATAACAAAAGCTGCGGTTGTTTTAGAATCGCACGAGCCAAAAGAATCTTTTTTGTATCTGTGCTCGACAATCGTTTTCCTTCTGGATATATCATGGTCTCTAGACCTAAGGGTTGAGACTTAACAAATTGTTGCAGTCCAACAACTTCTAAAACTTCTTTTATCTGAGCAGCAGTTCTGTGAGGATTTCCAAACGTTAGGTTCTCACGAAGTGTACCTTCAAAAGGAGCCTCATCTATTAAAGACATTCCTAAGTGTGATCGGTAATGCGACAAGTGAATGGCTTTCAAATTATTTTCATTCACAAAGATGCTCCCTTGTGTGGGAAGATTCACCCCTGCGAGAAGTCGTAACATACTAGACTTACCTGAGCCCGACCCCCCTCGCACCAAAACAATTTCCCCTTTTAGTACTGTTAAATTGATATTGGATAAAATGGGTTGTTCTCGATCATTCACCGAATAGCTAACATCGTTTAACTCCAACTCAATTCCTTTGGCTAAGTTGGGGGTTTTACCCTCTTCTGTTTCCATATCCATGTCTACTACTTGTCCAAGCTTTTCTATAGAGGTAAGAATATCGTAGAGGGTTTCTAAACTCACAATAAGCTTTTCAACCGAAGCAATAACTAAAAGTATTATGATCTCTGCAGCGACAAATTGACCAATATTCATTTGCTGATTCAATACCAATGCTCCTCCAATCACTAACAAACCAGTAGTTACAGCGACTTTAAATACTATCATTTTTATGTATTGAATTTTAATGACCCTAAAATGTGCCTCTCGTGCCGAGAGATAATCATTAACCAACTCATCATTCTTTCGCAATGCAAAGTTGGTGTCTCCAGAAAGCTTAAAACTCACTACTGAACGAGCAATTTCCTGAATCCAGTGGGCGACTTTATACTTTTCTTTTGACTCAACCAAAGAAGTTTCTAAACCGCGACGAACGGTAACCTGAAAAACAAAATACATTAAGGTTAAAAGAGAAAAACCAAAAAGAATGAAAAAGGGATGATAAAACGATAGTAGAATTAAAGCAAAAATGATTTGTATCAATGCTGTGGGAACATCAATTAAAATTTTTGATAGCCCTTTTTGAATACTCAAAGTATCAAAAAATCGATTGGCTAATTCTGGAGGATAATAGTTACGCAGCTCACGCATCAAGATTTTGGGAAAACGATAACTCAATTCAAAACTTGAACGAGTAAAAATACGTTGTTGCAAAGTTTCTATAATACGCATTTGCATTACCTGCAAGACACCTGTGAATACCACACCCAAGGTGACCAATGCCACGAGAATAATCCAAGAACTTGAAATTTGTGCTCCTTGAATTAAATTAACAATTGATTGTACACCTAAGGGAAGTGAAAGTGATAACACCCCAGCAAAAATGGCGTAATAAGAGATTTGAACTATATCACGACGTTCCAATCGGAGGAGACCATAGAAACGCTCCCATACATTATCTATATTATATTTCATTGGATTGCGTTTTGCACAAGGTGGAGTAGGTATTTTGTAGGGGCATGATTGGTGTTTTCTGTAATGCTTTTGAAATGATCCCGTAAAAAATGTTGGTGGTGAGCAGTGTCTATTACCGTATTGGCCAAACTTTTGGGATAAGGATAATTTGGTGCTACCTCTAGAATAATTTTATTAAGTGTCATTACCAAACGTTTATAGGAAGCAAATGCACCCTCATCATTCTCTTCGTCTACGTTCTTAGTGAGAAAAGACTTTGCATTTTCATTGATAATTATTCTACTTAACGCAGGCTCATTAACAAAGGTGAAATTAGAATCTTCAACCACCTTTTGAGAAATAACGCTTATTGCTTTATCTAGCTTTTCCTTAGAATCTTTAATACTAAAACATTGGATTACCACTTGGTATTCTAACCACCCCCAATACCATGAGCACAAATACATTAACAACTTATGCTTATTCTCAAAGTAGCGATATATAGAACTCTCATTTGATCCAATGGCTTCACCCAATTTTTTAAAAGTCATATTCTCAATACCTAATTCATCAATTTGTTGAATGCTTTGTTCAATTATTTTCTTACCCAAATCGGAAGATTCAGGATCTTTCACATAGAGGCAATTGGGAACTGTAATACGTAAATTTGATAGTAAACTTTCCATTATTAATTCTTTACAGCGCAAATATAATAGTAATACTATTATTTTAAAACATAATCAAGTAGATAAATTTCATAAACCATTAAAAAATCGAAACAAAAAAATGCTGAATTGGTATCTTGCAGCTATGAAGCAATTACTAATCTTATATTGCCTTGGGTTGACC
>WTJU01000117.1:65249-69994 GCA_011526285.1 Candidatus Arcticimaribacter sp. | reverse complement strand
CAATTCTCCCAAGTCGATATGAGATGCTCCAAAAGGGAGCAACTCTAGATTGTTGTTCTTCTTGAAGTAGTGTAGGTTCATGATAATTAAAACAAGTTCTGCTTTTTGGAGCTACAAACAAAATGCTTTAGTAAAAGTGGTAGTGATGACGTTTTAAATGGTAGCGATAGAGTTATAGGTGGTAAATTTCAATGAATTGTCTACCTCAATTATTCATGAAGAATATAAATGAAAACGAACGAAAGTAATAGATGATTTAGTGCGCTTCTAACCAGTTCTCACCAATGCCAACATCTACCACCAAGGGAACCTCTAGTGTGAATGCATTTTCCATTTCTTCTTTTACCATTTTAGTCAATTCGTCAATTTCTACTTTAGGCACATCAAAGACCAATTCGTCATGAACTTGTAAGAGCATTTTACTTTTCCAATCTTCGCTTTTCATGCGACGATGAATCTTAATCATGGCCAGTTTAATAATATCAGCTGCACTCCCTTGAATGGGTGCATTTACAGCATTTCGTTCAGCAGCACCACGAACAACTGCGTTTTGTGAGTTGATGTCTTTTAAGTAACGTCGTCGTCCTAAAACTGTTTCTACAAAACCATTTTCTCGTGCAAAATCGACTTGTTCGTTCATATAGGCTTTTAGTTTAGGGTAGGTGAGATAGTAGGCATCAATCAATTCTTTGGCTTCACTGCGGTTGAGGTTTGTTTGTTGGCTGAGACCAAAAGCCGAAACACCGTATACAATTCCAAAGTTTACTGTCTTGGCATTAGAGCGCTGTTCTCGTGTTACATTCTCTAAGGCAACACCAAATATTTTAGCCGCTGTTGCAGCATGAATATCTTCTCCTTTTTGAAAAGCCTCGACCATTGCGGGGTCTTGACTTAGTGCAGCAATGATACGCAACTCAATTTGAGAATAATCTGCCGCTAAAAGCACATGGTTTTCATCGCGTGGGATAAAAGCCTTGCGCACTTGTTGTCCCCGTTCTGTTCTTATAGGAATATTTTGCAGGTTGGGTTGATTGGAAGATAGGCGTCCAGTAGCCGCCACAGCCTGATTGTATACCGTGTGAACCCGTCTGGTTTTTGGATTTATTTCTTCTGGAAGTGCTTTAACATAGGTGCTTTGTAGCTTGTTAATTGATCGCCATTCTAAAATATCAGCAACAATTTTATGGTCTTTAGCCAAATAACTAAGTACATCTTCTGCTGTTGAATACTGCCCTGTTTTTGTTTTTTTAGGTTTATCAACTAATTTGAGTTTCTCAAAAAGTATTGGGCCTAATTGTTTGGGCGATGCCAAATTGAATTCTTCTCCTGCTTGCGCAAAAATATCTTTTTCTAAGCGATTGATATCGACGGCTAACTCACTTTCAAGATTTTTAAGAAAGGTCGTGTTGAGGTTAATCCCTTCCTGTTCCATTGCTGTTAATACTTCCACCAATGGCAGTTCAACATCATGAAATAGTTTTCCATTTTCTGCAGCAGCCAGTTCTTGATCAAAATGTTGTTTTAGTTGAAAGGTAATGTCAGCGTCTTCTACTGCATATTCAGTTTGTTGTTCTAATGGCACATCTCGCATAGAACCCTGATTTTTTCCTTTTTTTCCAATGAGTTCTGTAATCGATTGGGGTTCATAATTGAGGTAGTTACTCGCCAATATATCCATTCCATGACGTCGGTCAGGATTAATCAAGTAGTGGGCAATCAAGGTGTCATAGAGTGGACCTGCTACGGTTATATTGTAGTTTGATAAAACCTTAAGGTCATACTTTAGGTTGTGACCAATTTTTTCAACTTGTTTGTTTTCAAAAAAGGGGCGTAGTTGTTCAAGAATTTTTTCTGCTATGCTTTTATCTTCGGGAATACTCAAATAGTAGCCTGTCCCAACTTCCCAACTAAAGGCAATGCCAACCAAGTCGGCAGCCAATGCATTTAAGCTTGTTGTTTCGGTATCGAAACAGACCGACTTTTGAAGCATTAGTTTTTCTATGAGCAGAGAAACCCCAAGAGTAGTGTTGATGTATTGATATTGATGGGGAGCAGTACTAAGATTCTTTTTACTACCGTTTTCATGGGTTATAGCACTGCCTCCGCCCGCAGCAAACAAATCCATTTGCCCACCAGTTGTTGGTGTTGCTTTAGTACTAGTGGTGGTTTTATCTGTAGTTGTTTCTATTTCTAGCCTGAAAGTTTTTTTAAGATTGTCTTTCATTCGACGAAATTCCAATTCGTCAAAAACTGCTTCAACAGCGGTAAAGTCTGGTTGTGAGAGGGCGTAGGCATCAGCTTCAAAACGCACCGGGACGTCCAATAATATTTTGGCCAATTCTTTCGATAAAAGCCCTAATTCCTTATTTGCTTCTACCTTTTCTTTCATTTTTCCTTTCAACTTGTCGGTATTGGCCAAAAGCCCTTCCATGCTGCCATATTCTTTAAGGAATTTTTTAGCGGTCTTATCACCAACCCCTGGCAGCCCAGGAATATTGTCTACAGCATCGCCCATCATACCTAAATAATCGATGACTTGTTCTGGGCGTTCTATTTCAAATTTAGCTTGTACTTCTGGAATCCCCCATATTTCAATACCATTCCCCATTCGAGCAGGACGATACATGAAAATATTCTCTGAAACCAATTGGGCGAAATCTTTATCTGGGGTAACCATAAAAGTTTGAAAACCCTCTTTTTCAGCCTGTTTTGCAAGTGTGCCTATGATATCGTCTGCTTCATATCCTGCCATTTCCACTACGGGTATGTGCATGTTCTTTAGTATCTGTTGAATGAAAGGCACAGCAATTTTTATTGCTTCGGGGGTTTCATCTCGATTGGCTTTATAGTCTTCAAATAATTCAGTGCGTGAAACGGAACCTCCCTTATCAAAACACACGGCTAGATGGTCTGGACGTTCTCGTTTAATGACATCTAATAGGGAGTTCATAAAACCAAAAATGGCAGAAGTATCTACTCCTTTAGAATTGATACGTGGGTTTTTAATGAAGGCGTAATAGCCGCGAAAAATCAAGGCGTAAGCATCGAGTAAAAAGAGGCGTTTATTGGCAGACATTGCATGTAATTTATAGTAGGAAAGATAAGCATTAGGAATTAGGTATTATGTATTAGGAATTAAGAATTCTTTTTGCTTTAAATCAAATGGGAATTGACCAATTAGATCAACAATAGTTATGAAATACTGCTACCTTTGTTACATGCAGTCTAAGTCGTTGTCTAGTATTTCACAACCCTCAGATTTCCGCTCCTTCAACATTCAACAATTACAACAATTGGTGAATGAGGTGCGGCAAGAAATTATTGAGGTCATTGCACAGCGCGAAGGTCATTTAGGTGCGAGTTTGGGAGTGGTAGAATTAACGGTTGCATTGCATTATTGTTTTGATACCCCCAATGACATTTTAATCTGGGATGTTGGCCACCAAGCCTATGGTCATAAAATGCTGACAGGTCGTTTAGAGGCTTTTTCCACTTTAAGACAATGGGGGGGAATGAGTGGTTTCCCCAAACGCGATGAAAGTGTTTATGATGCTTTTGGAACAGGTCACTCTTCTACCTCGCTCTCTGCAATTCTAGGGATAGCACTTGCCGCATCTCAGAAAGGTGAAGACAAGCAACACATTGCCGTTATTGGTGATGCGTCCATCGCAAGTGGAATGGCTTTTGAAGCCTTAAATCACTTGGGAACTACACAAGCAAATGTGTTAATTGTTCTGAATGATAATACTATGGGAATTGACCCTAGTGTTGGCGCACTAAAGGCCTTCTTCCAGCAGTCTACTAAAGAAAACCCTTCAGCAGAAAATTTATTTTCCGCACTAAATATTACGTACAATGGGCCAATAGATGGGCACAATTTAGAAGAACTTCTGGCGGTATTTAATGCCGAGAAAAAGACGCAAGGGCCGCGACTTATACATATTCGAACAACTAAAGGTAAAGGGCTTGCACAGGCAGAAGAAGAACAAGTTCTTTTTCATGCACCGGGTAAGTTTGATCCCCTAACAGGTAAACTTAATCCTAGCTCTGAGCATGGGAAAACAAAATATCAATCCGTAGTAGGGAAAACATTAGAAGAATTATTTGAGCGATTTCCAAAAACAGTAGCCATAACACCGGCAATGCCAACAGGCAGTGGTTTAAGAACGTTAATGGAGCGTTTTCCAAAACGGTGTTTAGATGTGGGTATTGCAGAACAACATGCTGTAACCTTAGCCGCAGGTATGGCCACTCAGGGGTTGTTGCCATTTTGTGTGATATATGCTACTTTTTTACAGCGCGCTTATGACCAAGTTATGCATGATGTAGCTTTGCAGAATCTTCCCGTAGTATTTTGTATTGATCGTGCAGGTTTAGTAGGACACGACGGTCCTACTCACCACGGATTATATGACATTGCTTTTTTGAATAGTCTCCCTAATATGACCATTCTAGCTCCTCGAGATGAAGTTCAGTTAAGACAAACTTTGTACACGCTTTGCAACACACCTCCGTTAGGACCAGTCGCTATTCGCTACCCAAGAGGCTATGGAAATTCAGTTGACTGGCAACAACCCTTTACAGCGGTTAACCTCACAAAAGGGGAATGCTTAAAAGAAGGCGAAGATTTAGCCATTCTCTCTGTTGGAACTACTGCTGCTACAGTAGTAGAGGCATTAGAATTTCGTAAAGACAAAGACCGAATTGCGCACTACGATTTAGGTGTAATTAAACCCCTAGACACC
>WTJU01000117.1:38865-65149 GCA_011526285.1 Candidatus Arcticimaribacter sp. | reverse complement strand
GCCCATAATTTAACGGAACGCTTAACTGATGTTACTGCACATGCAGAAATGCAAGCCATTACTTCGGCGGCAAATTTTCTAGGGGGCAAATATTTAAAAGGATGTACGCTTTATGTCACATTAGAACCTTGTATAATGTGTATGGGCGCTTTGTATTGGAGCCAATTAGATCGGATTGTTTTTGGAGCAGATGATCCCAAACGAGGGGCGTTAAATAGTGGTGTGAGACCTCATCCAAAAACCAAGGTATTGGGGGGTGTTATGGCAGAAGAAGCGTCTGATTTATTGCAACAATTTTTTCAAAAAAAGCGATAAAAAAAAGCACGCTCTAGGCGTGCTTTTCGTCAAAATAAATAACTAAAATATTATAGGCGTTGGATTTGTGAAGCCACTTTTCCTTTTTTACCGTCTTCTTCTTGATATTCTACTTTGTCCCCCTCTTTTAGTTCTAGACCATTGAGGGAGGTAACGTGAACAAAAATATCTTGTCCACTTTCATCATTGGTGATAAATCCATATCCCTTTGAATCATTAAAAAATTTAACTGTACCTGTCATATAATATATTAATAGAATATAAAAGTACACCAAAGTATTTCGATTACACTTTTTTAAGATGAAATTATTGTAAAAATTACTGATTTTCAGGTTTTTTACTCGTTCGATCACGCATTTTAGCAAAATTTTCATCTGTTAATGTGTAATCTTCTAAACGTTTCCCCTTCCAACGATGCACTAAAAAAATGGGTAAATAGATAAATGTTAGCCAGAGTACCGAAAAACCAATCCATTTTTCACCTTCGTTAAAGTTGATAAATGCCTTGTGATAAAAACCGTAAAACAAGTTAGCCACTCCTCCCCAAAAAAGTAGATTGAGTAACCAACGCATTTAGTCTAGGTTTAATTTTAGTCGCAGTTCTTCCAGTTGTGCGTTATCTATAGTAGATGGTGCATCAATCATTAAGTCACGTCCGCTGTTATTTTTTGGAAAGGCAATAAAGTCTCGAATGGTTTCTTGACCTCCTAAAATAGCAACCAAACGGTCAAGTCCGAGGGCAATCCCACCGTGGGGTGGTGCACCATATTGAAAGGCCTCCATTAAGAAGCCAAATTGTGCTTTTGCTTCCTCAGGGCTAAAACCAAGGAGACTAAACATTTTTTCTTGGGTTTCTGCGTCGTGAATACGTATTGAACCACCTCCAATTTCGTTCCCATTCAAGACTAAATCATAGGCATTGGCATTTACAGTTCCGGGCGCACTATCAAGTAATTCAAGTTGTTCGGGTTTAGGAGCTGTAAATGGGTGATGCATGGCGTGGAAGCGATCCGTTTCTTCATCCCATTCAAGTAAGGGGAAATCGACTACCCACAAGGGGGCAAACTCATTGGCTTTTCGCAAGCCCATTTGCTCTGCTAATTCCATGCGAAGTGCAGAAAGTTGTGTGCGTGTTTTATGAGAAGGGCCCGCCATAACCAAAAGTAAATCTCCCGCCTTAGCCCCCATAGATTCTGCCCAAGCAGCTAAATCTTCGGTATTGTAAAATTTATCTACAGATGATTTAAATGTACCGTCTTCATTGCATTTAACCCAAACCAGACCATTCGCTCCAATTTGTGGTCGCTTAACCCAGTCAATGAGTTTGTCTATTTGCTTGCGCGTGTAGCTAGCTGCCCCAGGCACAGCAATACCAACAATGAGTTCTTGCTGATCAAAAACATTGAAGCCCTTGTCTTTTGCCAAATCATTCAATTCGGTAAACGTCATACCAAAGCGAATATCGGGTTTGTCATTCCCGTATTTACTCATGGCCTCTGCGTAGGTCATTCGTGGGAAAGGCCCTGTAGTTACCCCTTTAATTTCTTTTAACAAATGCGCCAAAAGTCCTTCAAATTGCTGCAAAACATCTTCTTGTTCTACAAAGGTCATTTCACAGTCAATTTGTGTGAATTCAGGTTGTCTATCGGCACGTAAATCTTCATCGCGAAAACACTTCACTATTTGAAAATATTTATCCATTCCACCTACCATTAGCAATTGCTTGAAGGTTTGTGGGGATTGCGGAAGTGCATAGAATTGCCCTTCGTTCATTCGGGAGGGAACTACAAAATCTCTTGCTCCTTCTGGTGTAGACTTGATGAGGTAAGGAGTTTCAACATCAATAAAACCATTTTCTGAGAGATAGTTGCGAATAGCCAAGCTTACTTGTGAACGAAAAACAAGGTTCTCGCGAACTGGGGTTCTACGAATATCTAAGTAGCGATATTGCATGCGAAGTTCTTCGCCTCCGTCAGTTTCATTCTCTATTGTAAACGGGGGTGTTTTAGCTTGGTTGAGAACAACCAAATCAGCAGCTAAAATTTCTATATCTCCTGTAGGTAGGTTCGGGTTTTTTGACTCACGTTCAATAACAGTTCCTTTCACCTGAATAACAAATTCTCTCCCCAAATTTTGGGCTTTTTCCATTACTGCCTTTGGTGTACGTTCTTCATCAAAAATAACTTGTGTTATGCCATAGCGATCACGAAGATCTACCCAAAGCATAAAACCTTTATCTCTTGTTTTCTGTACCCATCCGGCTAGGATAACTTCTTCTCCGAGTTGTGCTAGGGTCAAGGCCCCACAGTTGGTTGTTCTTAACATAGAATATGAATTCCCTGCAAAGGTAATCAGTTCTTTTTTCTTATCCGTTTCTCCAAGCTTTAATCCTTAGCTTTAATCGGTAAACCAGATAGAAACAAGCTGGAACAATAACCAAGGTTAAGAAAGTGGCAAAAGACAGTCCAAAAATAACGGTCCAAGCCAATGGCCCCCAGAAAATCACATTATCTCCACCAACATAGACATTGGCATTCCAATCGGTAATTAGGGTGAAGAAATTAATGTTTAAACCTGTTGCTAGCGGGATGAGCCCCAAGATAGTAGTGATAGCAGTGAGCAATACTGGGCGTAAACGCGCAGCCCCTCCTTTAACAATAGCTTCGCGTGCATCAAGTCGAGGTAACATTTGATCGAACGGAATACCTAATTCTTCTTTTTTTCGCGCAATGAGAAGTTGGGTATAGTCTATCAATACCACTCCGTTGTTTACTACAATTCCCGAAAGCGAAATGATTCCCATCATGGTCATCATAATAACAAAGGGCATAGAGAAAATACTTATCCCGTAAAGGACTCCTGTAAAACTCAAGAAAATAGAAAGTAAAATAATGAGTGGATTTGATATGGAGTTAAATTGTAGCACCAGTAAGAATACAATTAAGCCTAAAGCGGTGGCTAAAGCACCTAGTAAAAAGCTCATGTTTTTTTCTTGTTCGGCAACTTCTCCTGTAAACTTATACTCAACATCACGGGGGAAACCATTAAACCCTTCAATACTTTGCTTTACATTGTCTACAACTTCGTTGGCATTGTAACCCGCTAAAACAGCAGAATATACGGTTACAACACGGCGCAAATCTTTGTGTTTAATCGCACTAAATGAGGTAGAATTTTTCATGTCTACCATCGCACTAATAGGAATTTCTTTAATTCGGCCTGTTGCTTGATCACGAAAGACAATGTATTGATCTAGCAATACTCCCGTATCGTTTTGATCTTCTTCGGCAAAGCGCACGTTTATATCATAGTCTTCGCCATCTTTTTTATAGATACCTGCTTTTTCTCCAAATAGCGAACGACGTAAAGTTTGGCCTATTTGCCCAGCGGCAATGCCCAAGCTCCCAGACTTTCTTCGGTCGATGTTGAGTTCTAAACCGGGTTTACTCTTGTTTACATCTACTTTAATTTCTTCGACCCCGGGAATACTTTCATTGTTCAAAAACTGCTTTAAGTTCTCGGCTACTTGAATCAGCTCATCATAGTCTTCACCGCTCACTTCAATATTAACAGGATAACCAGCAGGTGGTCCAGCAGCTTCTTTTTCTACTGAAATTGAAATCCCCGCAAATTTACCTTTTAGTGCCTGTTGAATTTCTTGGCGCATGGCTTCACTTGAAAAACCACGGCGGTATTTAAATTCTGCCATGGTAAGAGTGATTTTTGCTTTGTGAGGCATGTCTTGGTCACCCCCTTTGTCTGTCTCTGGATTTTGTGCTCCTAGACCAACCATAGCTACATTAGAGTCAATCATGAAATTTTCTCCAGCATCAATATATTTTGGGTTGCTAATCACTTTGGCAACTTCTGCCTCAATACGTTTAGAGGTGGCATTGGTTTTTTCAATAGAAGTACCTTCAGGATATTCTGCGTAGACAAAAATTTGCTGCGGTTGATTGTCAGGAAAGAACTCTACCTTAGGTGCTGCAAGGCCCAAAATAATAAAGGAAGAGAATAGGAGTCCAATGGTTCCAAATAGAAAAACGTAGGGTGTTCTTCCTGTTAAAGCAAAACGCAACACTTTAGTATAGTTTTTCTCTAGGTTGACCAAGGTGACATCTTGAAAATGGGTTGCCCAGCGTTTTATAAAGTGCTTGTAGGCCCAAAACAACACTGTGGTTAACAACATGAGTGTACCAAGCCCTCTCAGCGTTCCTTGATTAAACAACAACAGCGTTCCCAGTCCCCCGAGAATGAAGGTCATTCTCCACAAACTTTTCTGACTGATTTCTCGGTCTTCAATTTCCATGAACTTAGAAACTAACATAGAGTTAAAGAAAATAGCCACAATGAGGGAAGACCCCAAAACAATGGAAAGGGTAATTGGGAAGAAAATCATAAACTCCCCAATGGTTCCCGGCCAAAAGCCGAGAGGAACAAAAGCCGCGATGGTGGTAGCCGTTGAGATAATGATTGGATAGGCAATTTCGCCAATTCCCTTTTTTGCTGCTTCTATAGAAGACATTCCTTCTTTTTCCATCAAGCGGTAGGCATTTTCAACAACCACAATACCGTTGTCAACCAACATTCCGAGCCCCATAATTAATCCAAAAAGAACCATGGTATTAATGGTTTCACCCAAGAAGCCTAAAATCATGAATGACATGAACATCGACATTGGAATTGCAAATCCAACGAAAAGTGCATTGCGGAAACCAAGGAAAAACATCAGTACAGTAATTACTAGCAATACCCCAAAAACGATATTGTTTGCTAAGTCACTAACCAAGTTTTTGGTTGCGTTAGATTGGTCGTTAGAAATATCAACCTCAATGGTAGAAGGAAAATCATTGGTTTGCACGTCTGACACCACAGAACGGATTTTCTCAACAGTTTTAATGAGATTTTTCCCGCTACGCTTTTTGATGTCCAGCACTATAGCCTTTTTTCCATCAGATCGTGCAAAGGAATTTTTCTCTTTTTCTTTGAAAGAAATCGTTGCAACATCGCCCATATAAACCGTCCCGTTCTGATTTTTTAGCACGAATTTTTCTAGAGCTTCTGGACTTTCAATTTCTCCTATAACACGAAGATTTCTTCGAAGACCGTCACCTTCAACATTACCAGCTGAGATTGTACTATTGCCTCTTCGAATAGCATTGATCACATCGTCAAACGAAACCGTGGCAGCGTTCATCTTCAATAAGTCTAGAGCCACTTCAATTTCAAAATCTTGAACTCCACGTAACGCCACTTCTTTGATTTCTGGCATTTGCTCAATTTTGTCTTGCAAGAGCTCGCCGTAGAATTTCATTTGTGCTATTGGTAAGTCACCACTAAGGCCAATATTAAGGATAGGAATTTCTTCAGAAAGACTGAATTCAAAAGCTGTAGGTTCTACTTTGGCATTGTTAAATGTAGGCCAGTCGGCACTTGAAGTAACCGCATCAATTTTGTCTTTTACCTTAAGCTTGGCACTTTCTTTACTAATGTTTTCATCAAACTCTACCGTTATTAGTGAGAAGTTCTCAAGAGAAGTAGATTCTATTCCAACAAGATTAGGAACACCTTTTAATTCTTCCTCAAGCGGATCGGTAATTAATCGCTCAATATCTTCTGCCGTGTTTCCGGGGTAAAGAGAGCTAACAAAAACTTCGTTGGTGTTAATTTCTGGATAGTTCTCACGTGGGAGATTCAGATAAGAAGAAATTCCTAAGATGAAAAACAAGCCGATGACAACATAAATCACTGTGCTGTGATCAATGGCCCATGACGAAAGCGAGAACTCTTTTAATTCAGATGACTTTTTCATGAATGTTCTAGATTAAGACTGAATTATTTTAACTAGTTGCTGGTCTTCCACCAAACGAATCCCGTCTTCTACCAAAAGGTCACCAGCTGATATTCCTTCCAATATTTCGGTTTGATTGTTAGACGATTTTCCAAGTTGAACAAAGGTTTTCACCGCTTTATAGGTGCTTTCTTGCCCTGCTACCGCCTCAAGTTTATACACATAGCTTCTGCCTGCCTGATCTTCTAAGATATTTTTAGCAGGAACCAAAATTGCTGTGGGATTGTTGTAATCGTTAATGTGAAGTTGAACGGTCATGTTGGGCTTTAAACGCTCTTTTGCATTGGGAAGCTCAACCTCAATTCGGAATGAGCGATTATTAGGATTAATAAAATTCCCAACTGCGTTTACAGCAGCTTCCATACGTTCATTCAGTACAGGAACTTCAACTGTAACTTTAGAATTGACTTGAATATTTGGTAAATGAATCTCAGGGATAGCAGCACTAACCTTCATTTGATTGAGGTTGATGATGCGAACAATGGGCGTCATGCCGGGCGCAAGGGAGCTGCCTTCGTCGGCAAGAATATGATCTACAATACCATCAAAGGGAGCAGTAATCGTAGTTTTTGCTACTTGGTCTTGCATTTGTGCAATACTCTTTTCAAGGCTTTTGAATTGTGTTTCTGCCTGTAAGTATTGCATTTCTGACCCTATTTTTTGTTCCCACAAACGTTTTTGACGTTCAAACGTAGTTTTTGCGAGTGCATGTTGAATTTCTAACTGCTGCAATTGATCAATCATTCCACTATCAGACAACACAGCTAAAATTTGTCCTTTTTTTACACGCTGTCCCTCTTTTACTTTAACCTTTTTCAATAGAGCTTGAATTTCGGGGTACATCACTATATTCTGGTCCGTTTCTAGGGTTCCTTGAAAACTCACATAGTGTGCATAGGGCGCAGTTTCAGTTTCAATACTTGTAACTAAAAGAAATTTTTGTTCTTTGTCTATTTGTCCTATGGCTTGATTGAGTTCTTCCAATTCAAGCTGTAATGCGTTGAGATTTTTAACAACCTCGGCTTTTTTGTTTTGTATGCTTGCTAGATCTTGACTAGCGATAATCTCGGTCGTTGTTTTCTTTTCTTCTGATCCACATTGAATCAAAAGGAGAGCGCTTAAGAGGAGAAGAGTATTTTTCATGGGTCGACTATTGTGAGTTATTTGTAATCGTTTCTAGGTTTGTTTTGTCTATAATGACTTGTCGCATGCTTTGGATGAGGTTTTGCTGTGCTTGGTACAATTGTACTTGCGCTTGTCTTAACTCAAAACTTCCCACCAAGCCCTCGAAGAATTTGGTGGTATTTTTTTGTTCAATACGCTCGGCAAGCGACACATTTTCTTGTGCTGTTTGATAATTTTCTTTTGCTAGCGTAAAATTATTTAAGGCGTTTTGCCAGTCAACAAAAATCTTGGCTTTGGTTTCAATGAGTTGATTTTCAGCTTGCATTAAACTCAATTTTGCTTTTTGAGAACTTGCAGTTCTTCCTAAAGAACTGAAAATGGGAACGCGCACACGCAAACCAAAGGCAGAAGATCCAAACCATTTTTGGCTAGCTTCTGTGAAAGTAAAAGTGTCGCTATTCCCCATATACATACCGTTAAGGAATGCACTAAAAGAAGGAAGTGCCTTAGCTCGTTCTAAGCGATACAGTAAACTCTCTGAGGTCACATTGTTTTCAGCTAATCGAATATCAATATTGTTAGCGTAGTTAGAAGAATCGTTTTCTTCTAATAACTCTTTCGCGACAAGGCTGTCTAATGCGTCTGTTAATTCTGGCGTTTCACTAATTTCTATACCCAATAAGAGTTTTAGAACATTATTGGCCAACTCTACCGATTTTTGAGCATAGTTCACTTGAGATTTAAGACTGGAGCGGGTAAGACGTAATTGCTCTACACTTTCTTCTTCTACAAAACCATTGGTCATTAAAGCTTCGGTTTCTTTCAGGTTTTTATCGAGTGCTGCAGCATTTTTGTTTAAAATGTCAAGGCTTTCTTGTGCAACAAGAGCATTCACATAAGAAGCTACAATTGCTTTTTTAACTTCAAGCTGTGTTTTTTCTAAAACATTTGCTGCCGTTTCGATGTAATGACGAATTCCTTGCACCCCTACAACATAGGTACCATCAAACAGCAGTTGATTTAGTTCTACCATTCCCATGGCTGTTTGCTGGGTACCAAAAACCACTTCTGCAAATTCACCTTCATTTCCTCCAAAAAACTGGGCTGGGATTAAAGAAACGGGTTGTTCAATATTGTTTTGATATTGCAGATTGGCATTTATTTGAGGAAAACCAATAGAGATTGTTTTCCATTTTTGTTTGTGTGCTTTTTGGAATTCCAAGGAAGCACTTTTTAGTGTGCGGTTATACTGCATCCCCCAGTTAATCGCTTCTTGTAGCGAAAAAGATTGGGGAATGTCTTGGGCTTTTGCACAAAAAGCGACAAGAAAAAAGGAAGCGATAAACAGGTTTTGTTTCATTTTGATCTATTCTGTTGTTGCGTATATTCGTTTAAAATGGCCAAGCCCTTAGGCGTGACAATAGCTCGGGCGTGATATTCTAAATAACTTTCAAAAAGGCGTTCGATATTAAATTCATCGGGTGGGAAAATATCAATATCGCGTATGCCACGCATCCCGTTCATGTATAAACGAGAAACGAAGTCTAAGTCTATATTTGGACGAAAAAGTCCTGTCTGGATACCTATATTAAGGCTTGATTTCACCATCACCCCTAGGCGATCGTATTCTTGATCTTTGAGCTCAGCGTAAATCTCAGGATAATACTTTTGTAACTGATAAACCGGTGAACTAGCTTCGTTTTGATAGTATTTTAGTACAGCCGTTTTCACGGTATACAATTCTTCAATTGGATGGGTAGCGTTATCTTTAATCTCCTCAATTTCCCGGCAAACAGTGTCAAAAACTGCAAGTGAACTTTCGCGCACTAAGCTTTCCTTATTATCAAAGTGGGCGTAGAGCGTTTTTTTAGAAATTGCCAAAGCCTCGGCAAGCTCATCCATCGTGACACTTTTGAAGCCTCTCTGTAGGAAAAGCTGGCTAGCTTTTTGAATAATGTTCTCTTTCATAGCAATTTGGCGCAAAATTAATCAAGGAAACTTTAAAAACCAAAAGAGTTTCCAAAGTTTTTTAAATAAAAATTTCTACCACTAAATTTTGGTTACTTTTGTCAAAAAACAATAGCAGTGATCAAGCGTTATCAAGAAGCATTTATGGCCTATTTAGCGGAACAAACTTCCGCAAAAGAACCCAAAAGCCTGTATGCACCAACACATTATATCTTACAACTAGGGGGGAAGCGCATTCGCCCCGTACTAACCCTATTGGCTGCTGATGCTGTTAAGGGAGATTTTAGTGAAGCATTACCCGCTGCATTGGCTGTAGAGATCTTCCACAACTTTAGCTTGGTTCATGATGATATAATGGATGAAGCACCACTGCGAAGAGGTAAGCCTACAGTACATGAAAAATGGGATGTTAATACGGGTATACTTTCTGGTGATGTAATGTTGGTCAATGCCTACCAATGCCTTGATGTGTATCCTGCCAAGCTTTTTAGTGAACTAACCCCTTTGTTTAGTAGAACTGCACAAAAAGTATGCGAAGGCCAACAGTTTGATATGGATTTTCCCAAGCAAGACGTAGTTACACGAGAAGCTTACCTCCACATGATAAAGTATAAGACCGCAGTACTTTTGGGCTGTGCTTTACAGATGGGAGCCATGGTTGGAGGTTTAAGCCAAGAAGATAGTCAACCCTTTTATGATTTTGGTATACAACTTGGAATAGCGTTTCAGTTACAAGACGATTATCTTGATGCTTTTGGAGATCCTGAAACCTTTGGTAAACAAGTAGGAGGCGATATCATTGAAAACAAAAAAACCCTTCTATATCTTCTAGCGCTTGAAAATGGCACCGAAGAAGAAAAGACAGCACTAACTACCTTATTTGCATCGCAACCTGCCAATCCAAAAGATAAAATTGAAAAAGTCAAGGCCATTTTTATAGCCACTCAAGCCGATAAAAAAATACAAAACCTCATTGAAGACTATACTGCGTTAGCCCTTGAAGCGGTAAATAATTTTTCAATCTCACCTGAAAAGAAAGCCATCTTTACAACTTTCTCTCAACAGTTAATGGAGCGAAAACTCTAGCTAAAATATCCGACGAACAAGCGCCGAAACAAAGCGACCAATAGGGAAAGAAATCATGAGTTGGGCTTCTTCCCAAAAAGTAGTTTTTTCGTCTAGAAAACTAAAGATTCGTTGAGGTGCATTGCGTTGAAACATTCGGATAAAGAGTTTTCCGCCCTCTGCATTGTATTTGGCTAGAACATCCAAAAACAATAAATCATAAAAGTCAAATTTTGAACGCTGCGGAAAATGGGTCAGATTTCCATCGTGCTTTAGGTGTTCAATTAGTGCATTGATTTTACGTTGTGATTTTTGAAAAGTAAAACCAGTACTGGCTTTTGTCCACCCCCCTGCTGTACCTATATGCATTAGGCTTGCGTTATTGTGCTGACTAAAATCATAGGCAGTCATGGGAATACTTCCTTGTTCTTTTTCAGTAATGGTATAATCTCCCGATCCGTTCTCATTCAAATAGTCAATCATTGCATTTTCGTATTCTTCTTTTTCCAGAAGATCTTTAGAAAATAGGGTGTATTCAATGAGCGCTTCATTGGCAGAAAATGGGAGCACATACATAAACCTTGTTTCTTTTTTTTGGGGAAGATCAAAGTCCATAAAAACAATGGTTGACGGATCAAAAATTGGACGTTCTGTTTTTACAAACCAACCAATGAAATGCTGTTGTAGTACGGGATATTTTTTTTGCTTGGTAAAGTGGTCTTGCGGGAGACTTGAAAAAACTTTTTTGGCTTTAAAAACCCCTTCATCTGTCTTTACCAAACATCCATTGTCATTAGCTATAAGTCCAGTAACTTCTGCTTTGATACGGGTGAAATTAGGTGCCTTTTCCAGTCGGGAATAGACCGTTTGATAAAAATCAATTCCACGAATCATTTTATATTGATAAGGAGCTAAAGTAAAATGCCTTTGGAAGTTAGGTGCTTTAAATGAAGCACTATCCCAATGATGATGAATTAGTTCTTCCCATTCACTCAACCCCTCTTCCCAAAAACACCACGTACGGTCGTTTTGCGTTTTGCTGTCTTTTTCAAAGAGGAGAATATTGAGGTGATCAAAGGCTGTGTCTTTTGTCAAACCATGGGCTAAAAGTAAGCCCGAGGCACCACCTCCACAAATGATAATATCAACGTGATTTTCGTTTTCCACAGCACTCAAAAATAAGGAATTGCATTGGATGCTGCTTAAGAATGTGCTATAAATCCTTAATTTTGCGGAGCGCAATCCAATTTGAATTGATTTATGGAAGAGATTATCCATTTTTTTGAAAACACTGACCCGGTATTAGGTGCTTTTTATGCGACCCTTTTCACATGGGGATTAACCGCATTGGGTGCTTCTTTGGTCTTTTTTGTAAAATCCTTAAACCGTGCTTTACTTGATGGTATGTTAGGATTTACTGGCGGGGTTATGGTTGCGGCGAGCTTTTGGAGCTTGCTTGCTCCCGGAATAGAAATGAGTCCGGGCGAGGGATTTGTTAAAGTAATGCCCGCTGCGATTGGTTTTGGGTTAGGAGCACTTTTCATTTTTGCTTTGGATAAAATCTTACCTCACATTCACATTAACTTTAAAGAAAGTGAAGGAATAAAAACCCCTTGGCGAAAAACCACCCTATTGGTCTTGGCCATTACACTTCATAACATCCCAGAAGGTTTAGCTGTTGGAGTATTGTTTGGTGGGGTAGCTGCAGGACTTCCAGAAGCATCCATTGCGGGTGCTGTTGTACTTGCATTAGGAATTGGAATACAAAACTTTCCAGAAGGAATAGCCGTGTCCATGCCATTACGTCGTCAAGGCGTGAGTCGTTTTAAAAGCTTTTGGTATGGGCAACTTTCTGCCATTGTAGAACCTTTTGCCGCAGTGGTTGGAGCAGTAGCCGTTACCTTTTTTACCCCCATTTTACCCTATGCGCTCGCCTTTGCCGCTGGTGCTATGATATTTGTGGTAGTAGAAGAAGTTATTCCAGAAACCCAACAAGAAAAATATACCGATATAGCCACCCTAGGATTCATAGGAGGTTTTATAGTAATGATGTCTCTAGACGTAGCACTAGGCTAGTGATCTAAATTATCCTCTTTGTGACTCACCCAACCTTGGGCAGTCAATTCAATTTGTTGCCCTAAGCCAGTCACTAGATTGTTTCCTGATGCAGACTCAGTTATATGCCCAATAATGGTGAGTAAAGGATGATTCTTTATGGCTTCAAAATGTTTCTGATCAACAGTAAAAAGCAATTCATAATCTTCCCCACCATTTAGCGCAGCGGTAGTGTTATTAATGCTTAGTTCTTTACAAATCCCCAGCACCACAGGGTCTATAGGCAGCTTGTCTTCATAGATTTGGCAGCCAACACCAGAAGCTTTACTTAGGTGTAAAAGTTCAGAAGATAGCCCATCACTAATGTCTATCATAGCTGTAGGAACAATTTTAAGATCGGCTAATAAATCGATCACATCTTTTCGTGCTTCAGGCTTTAATTGTCGTTCAACAGCATAGGCATAGGTAGATAAATCAGGTTGCGATTGTGGGTTAACTTTATATACAGCTTTCTCCCGTTCTAATATCTGAAGGCCCATGTATGCCCCTCCTAAATCACCCGAGACGACCACCAAATCATGCTCTTTTGCACCTGAGCGATACGCCAAGTTCTCTTTTTTCCCTGTACCCAGTGCTGTAACTGAAATAACGAGACCTGTTTGAGAGCTAGTGGTATCCCCACCAACTAAGTCTACTTGATAGCGCGAACACGCCAATCCAATACCAGCATAAAGTTCCTCAATTGCTTCTAGCGGAAATCGATTGGAAACAGCAATACTCACTGTGATTTGCGTTGGGGTAGCATTCATCGCATAAATATCAGATAAGTTCACCATAACAGCTTTATAACCAAGATGTTTTAGGGGCACATAACTCAAATCAAAGTGCACCCCTTCAACCAAAAAGTCAGTAGAAACAACAGTGTATTCTTTATGGTTAATTACGGCAGCGTCATCGCCAATTCCTTTAACAGAAGAGCTTTGTTCTAGTGGAAAACCTTCTTTTATTTTCTCAATTAAACCAAATTCACCGAGTTGCGAAAGTGGAGTGCTGCTGGGTTTTTTATCTTCAAACATGGTACAAAAGTACAGCCTTTACTGGAATCTTGATAATTGTTCTCCCTTCGTTTTGGTAAGATTTTTGTTGCACGTATCTTTAACAAAACTATACTCATGAAACTCAAATCACTAGCCGTATATTCCTTATTACTTCTATTTGTTTTTTGTGATAAAGAAGACCAAGATCAAGATCTTTTTCCAGACATTACAGTACCTGATACTCCTAATCCAACCCCACAAGACCAGCCCATTCCTGTTATCACTTCAACATCAGCACCCTGTGAAAATGGCTTTGTTGGAGAATATCCCTGTTTAAATTTCAATTTCCATAATCGCGTTGCTCTTAGCGTCTTTGGTAGTTCTGCCGCCAATGATAATTGGGGATGGAAAGATCCAGAGAGTAACATTGAATACGTTTTGCAAGGCCTAGATGATGGTGTAGCCTTTCTAGACATCTCTAACCCAAATGCAGTGCGCTACATTGGAAAACTCCCCACAGCTACCGTTCCAAGTATTTGGCGAGACATTAAAGTATTTAACAATCATGCGTTTATTGTTAGTGAAGCTAGTGGTCACGGCATGCAAGTATTCGACCTAACACGCCTTCGTGACCAAACCAATTTCCAAACCTTTTCTGCCGATGCTCGTTTAACTTCCATAGGACGCGCACATAACATTGCCGTTAACGAAGCAACTGGATTTGCCTATGTTATTGGTGCACGCACAGGTTCAACCTTTAGCTATTCTGGAGGACCAGTTTTTATTGATATTAATAACCCAATACAACCGGTTGAGGTGGGAGGTTATGCAGGTTCCTCTTATACACACGACGCTCAAATCGTTACCTATGCTGGGCCTGACCCCGACTATCAAGGACGCGAAATCCTCTTCGGGAGTAACAGTGACGGAGGTGAAAACAATCAAGTAGTCGTGGTTGATGTAACCGATAAATCAGCACCGCGTTTAATTTCTTCAATCACCTATAGCAATGGTGGCTACACCCATCAAGGATGGATAGATGAAGACCAACATTACTTCTATTTAGGAGATGAGTTGGATGAAACCAACTATGGAAATCAAACCCGGACCTTGGTCTTTGACATGAGCGATCTAGACAACCTAAGCCTTCATCACACCTACATTGGAACAACAGATGCCATTGACCACAATGGTTACATAAAAGACAATCGTTTCTATTTGTCAAGTTATACTGCCGGTTTTCGTGAAATTGACGTTAGTGATATCCAAAATCAGCGCATGCAAGAAACTGGTTTTTTTGATACTTATCCCCTAAATAACCGAGCTACTTTTGACGGGGTATGGAATGTATATCCATTTTTTGAAAGCGGTATCATTGCAATTAGTGATTCAGACCGCGGATTGTTTTTGGTACAAAGAAGCAATTAAATGAAGTGGAGCTATTCATTATTTCTAGCCTTTGTACTACTCGCCTGTGAAAAAACCGATTGGCCCCGTTCTTCAAGCCAATCAATACATTATCAATTCACAAATGTTCAACTTTTTGGAGGAACAGAAGAAGACGTAGCCCATGCTGTAATTGCCACAGCAGATGGCGGATTTGCGGTCTTGGGCAATACTAAAAGTAGCAACGGTGATATAGCAGACAAAACCACAGAAATTTCTGACCTTTTATTCGTCAAATACAATTCAAATGGCGAAAAAGAATGGAGCGCTACCTATGGAGGCTCAGGAGATGATCGCGGACACTCCTTAGTGCAGTTGGTAGATGGGGGTTATGCCCTTTTGGGCTATTCTATGAGTAGTGATCTTGATGCATCAGTCAATCAAGGGCAACACGACAATTGGGTCATTCGTATCACTGCAACCGGCAAAATTTTGTGGGAAAAAAGTTTTGGTTTTGCAGGGCACGATCATGCCTATAACATAATTGCTACCCAAGATGGGGGTCTATTATTTAATGGATTTTTAGATGTTACCTCTTCTGGAGGGGCAGGAGCTTCTTCAAAGACCAATGCAAATAGCGCTCGCCACGGAGTAGGGGAGTTTTGGGTGCATAAAATAGATTTAAACGGTAATATTCAATGGCGTTATTATTTTGGAGGATCAAATAACGACCGTTCTTATGATGCAGTAGAAACCACGCAAGGAGATTTTATTCTAGTGGGCACATCAGAAAGTAACGACGTAGACATAAGCCAAGCCAGAGGAGACTATGATATTTGGGTTGTAAAAATAAATGCAGCAGGACAAATGATGTGGGAAAAATCACTTGGTGGGAGTGCTTATGACGGAGCAAATGCTGTAGCCCTAGATACCGAAGATAATATCTTTGTATTTGGGCATACATTGAGTCAAAATGTTGACATTTCTTCCCCACTAGGCAATGCCGACGCATGGTTGGCAAAACTTAATGGAGAAGGAGAACTACTACAAGAATTTACCTACGGCGGGACAGCATTTGATTTGGGTAAAGACCTCACCATTGACAATGAGCAGCAACTATGGTTGTGTGGGTTCAGTAGGAGTGCAGACATTGATCTAACTGAAAATAATGGAGACAACGATGTTTTTTTAATGCAATTGAACAATCGTTTACTTCCCAATCAAACCTTTTCCCTAGGAGGAAATGCAGCAGATTTAGCGCAGGCCATGACATTTTTGCCAGACAATAGTATCGTTGTTGTTGGTAGTACCGAAAGTACCGACGGACCCTTTAGAAATAACCGTGGAAATAAAGATATTTTTATTGCGCGCTGGCATCCAATATTAGAATAACTCCATTGACTTTATCTATGGTCAAAACCTAGTCATACTAAGTGAAATGCAGTATATTTGTAACCAAAACAGTAAACGAGTAATCGCCCATGATTAAAGTGTCAAGTTCAGCTAGAGAAAAAGTAGCTGTTTTAATGCAGGAAGAGGGTTTTGATCCTCAAAGCGCCTTTGTACGCGTTGGGGTAAAAAGCGGTGGTTGTTCGGGTTTATCCTATGACCTTTCTTTTGATGCCCAACAACAAGAAAACGACCAGCTGTTTGAAGACAATCAAGTTAAAATTGTGGTGGATAAAAAAAGTCTACTTTACCTAGTGGGCACCACCTTAGAATATTCTGGAGGTTTAAATGGTAAAGGATTTGTATTTAATAATCCTAACGCCAATAGAACCTGCGGATGCGGAGAAAGTTTTTCGCTCTAAAACGAATGCTATGGCTTATACAGAAGAAGAATTAAAAAAAGAGCTCGAAACCAAAGAATACGAATACGGTTTTTATACCGACATTGAGTCCGACACCTTCCCTGTGGGATTAAATGAAGATATTGTTCGTGCTATTTCTAAACGCAAAGAAGAGCCCGATTGGATGACCCAATGGCGTCTTGAAGCATTTGCTGCCTGGAAAGAAATGGAAGAACCAGAGTGGGCAAATGTCAACTATGAAAAACCAGATTTTCAAGCTATTTCATACTATTCTGCACCCAAGAAAAAAGACAAATACAAGAGTTTAGATGAAGTTGACCCCGAATTGTTGGACACATTCAACAAGTTGGGAATTTCCATTGATGAACAAAAAAAGCTTGCAGGAGTAGCTGTTGATATTGTTATGGATTCAGTATCAGTAGCAACCACTTTTCGGGATACATTGGCAGAAAAAGGAATCATATTCTGTTCCATTTCTGAAGCCATAAAAGAACATCCTGAGTTGGTTAAAAAATACATTGGTACTGTAATACCTCCTAAAGATAATTTTTACGCAGCTTTAAATTCCGCAGTGTTTTCTGATGGATCTTTTTGCTATATCCCAAAAGGAGTTCGCTGCCCAATGGAATTGTCTACCTATTTTAGAATAAATCAAGCGGGAACCGGGCAATTTGAACGCACCCTCGTTATCGCAGATGAAGGGAGCTATGTATCTTATCTCGAGGGCTGTACTGCTCCATCGCGCGATGAGAACCAACTCCACGCAGCTTGTGTTGAGCTTATTGCACTTGACGACGCTGAAATAAAATACTCTACCGTACAAAACTGGTTTCCCGGAGACAAAGAAGGAAAAGGAGGAGTATTCAACTTTGTAACCAAACGAGGCATTTGCCATACTAACTCAAAAATTTCATGGACGCAAGTTGAAACAGGTTCTGCGGTTACTTGGAAATATCCGTCTTGCGTGCTAAAAGGAGATAATTCTATCGGTGAGTTCTATTCCATTGCCGTAACCAATAACTTTCAACAAGCCGATACTGGAACCAAGATGGTACACCTTGGTAAAAACACACGTTCTACCATCATATCCAAAGGAATATCTGCTGGGAAGTCGCAAAACAGCTATCGTGGTTTAGTTCAAGTAAATCCGCGGGCAACCAACGCACGTAACTTTTCACAATGCGATTCCCTTTTGATGGGGAACGATTGTGGTGCACACACCTTCCCTTACATTGAGGCACGAAACAATTCTGCACAAATAGAACATGAAGCCACCACAAGCAAGATAGGAGAAGACCAAATATTCTATTGTAATCAACGCGGAATTGATACAGAGAAAGCAATTGCACTCATTGTAAACGGTTTTAGTAAAGAAGTACTCAATAAACTTCCCATGGAATTTGCCGTAGAGGCACAAAAATTATTAGAAATCTCCCTCGAAGGATCTGTAGGGTAATCAACACAAAATATGCTAACAGTTAAGGACCTACACGCAAGTGTAGAAGAAAAGGAAATCTTAAAAGGAATAAATCTGCAAGTAAACCCAGGAGAAGTACATGCCATAATGGGGCCTAACGGATCAGGGAAAAGCACACTCTCTACCGTTATTGCAGGTCATGAAGACTATGAAGTAGAAAATGGATCCATCGTTTTTGACGGAGAAGATTTAGCTGATTTGGATGCAGAAGAGCGTGCACACAAAGGAATCTTTTTGTCTTTTCAATATCCCGTTGAAATTCCCGGTGTTACTGTAACCAACTTCATTAAAACAGCTATCAATGCATCGCGTAAAGCTCAAGGGCTAGAAGATATGCCAGCAAATGAAATGCTTAAGAAGATTCGTGAAAAAGCAGCACTACTAGAAATTGATTCAAAGTTTTTATCTCGTTCCTTGAATGAAGGATTCTCAGGAGGTGAGAAAAAGCGAAACGAGATATTTCAATTAGCCATGCTCGAGCCAAAACTTGCTATTCTAGATGAGACAGATTCAGGACTAGATATAGACGCATTAAAAATTGTGGCTAATGGTGTAAACAAACTAAAAAGCAAAGACAATGCAGTGGTGGTTATTACCCATTACCAACGTTTACTTGACTACATTGTGCCTGACTTTGTTCACGTTCTCTACAACGGTCGTATAGTTAAATCGGGAACAAAAGAATTAGCTCATGAGTTAGAAGCCAAAGGCTATGACTGGATTAAACAAGAGCTCGCCTAATATGGAGTTGAAAGAAAAATTGCTGTCCTCGTTTATGGTCATGGAGCAAGATCTAGATCTAAGTGCTCCTGTTCACGACCTGCGAACCCAGAGTTTAAAAACATTTGAAAAACTTGGTTTCCCCACTAAAAAAGAAGAGGCATGGAAATATACCTCACTCGCCAAGTTGCTCAAAAAAGACTACAGTATATTTCCTAAAAAGGAAACAACCATCGAACTTAAAGACGTAAAAAAATACTTCTTATACGAGATTGACTCTTATAAAGTCGTCTTCATTGACGGTGTTTACAGTCCGTTCTTGTCAGAAACAACACATGATGGTATAGATGTTTGCTTACTCTCGGCCGCTTTAGATAAACCCAAGTACAGAAAAGTAATTGATAAATACTTTAACCAAGTAGCGCAAAAAGAAGAGAGCCTAACCGCATTGAACACTTCTTTCGCACGTGAGGGCGCCTACATCTACATACCAAAATCAGTAGTAGCAGAAAAGCCCCTTCAAATCATCCATTTTTCAACAGGAGAACAAGGAGACTTTATGCTACAACCTCGTTCTTTGGTGGTAGCAGAAGAAAATGCACAAGTACAAATTATCGAACGACACCAAAGCCTAGCGCCACATGCAGTTTTGACCAATGCAGTAACCGAGATTTTTGCAGAAAAAAATGCGGTAGTAGATTACTACAAAATTCAAAACGATCGTGATGATGCTTCTCTGGTTGATAACACCTATATCGCACAAAAGCGCGACAGCAATGTAAAAGTGCATACCTTTTCTTTTGGTGGTCATCTCACCAGAAACAACTTGAATTTTTATCAAGAAGGAGAACACATTGATTCTACCATGAAAGGAATCACAATCATTGAAGACCAACAACATGTAGATCATTACACCCTAGTCAACCACGCTCAACCAAATTGTGAGAGCCATCAAGACTACAAAGGCATTTATGCAGGGAAAGCTGTGGGCGTCTTTAACGGTAAAATTTATGTTGATCAAATTGCACAGAAAACAAACGCCTTTCAGCAAAACAACAATATTCTACTAGACGATAAAGCAACCATAAACACCAAGCCACAGCTAGAGATTTTTGCAGATGATGTGAAGTGCTCACACGGCTGTACCATTGGACAGTTAGATGAAGATGCATTGTTTTATTTGCGTTCACGGGGAATACCAAAGAAAGAAGCAAAAGGACTATTAACCTATGCTTTTGCTAATAACGTATTGGAAAGCGTAGCTATCCCCGCCCTTAAGACACGTATCAATAAACTCATTGCCAATAAACTAGGTGTAGATTTAGGTCATGACTTATAATCCATTCGATATCACTAAAATCCGTGCTGACTTCCCTATATTAAAGCGAGAAGTCAACAAAAAACCTTTAGTGTACTTCGATAATGCAGCAACCTCACAAACACCACAAGCAGTAATTGATGTTATTGCAGATTATTATAGCAGTTACAACGCAAACATTCACAGGGGAGTACATTCCCTAAGCCAAGAAGCTACAGATGCGTATGAAATCGCTCGTCAGAAAATCCAGCAGCATTTCAACGCGCAAAAAGCACACGAAATCATACTGACCTCTGGCACAACCCATGGTATCAACATCATAGCTTCAGGCTATGCTGAACTACTTAAAGCTAATGATGAATTACTCGTCTCAGCTATGGAACATCATTCCAACATAGTTCCGTGGCAAATGCTTTGTGAAAAAACAGGCGCTGTCTTAAAAGTCATTCCCATGACCCAAAAAGGCACCCTAGACATGACCGCATATGCTAGCTTGTTGAGCGATAAAACCAAGCTGGTATTTGTCAATCATGTCTCCAATGCACTAGGTACAGTTAATCCCATTGCTTCCATAATTGAACAAGCACACCAAGTAGGCGCAAAAGTTTTAATAGACGGTGCACAAGCGGCACCACACATTAAAGCAGATGTACAAGCTTTAGATGTTGACTATTATGTAGTTTCTGCCCACAAATTATGCGGCCCAACGGGAGTAGGAATGCTTTACGGAAAAGAAGACCTGCTCAACACCTTGCCACCTTACCAAGGAGGAGGAGAGATGATTGCAGAAGTGACTTTTGAAAAAACCACCTATGCAGACTTACCCCATAAGTTTGAAGCTGGAACACCAAACATAGCAGGAGGTATTGCCTTTGGTGCAGCCTTAGACTACATGAACGGACTTGGATTTGAATCCATTGCAACCCATGAAAATGAACTCCTCGTGTATGCGACTACCGCATTAAAAGAAATTGAGGGGATTCAAATTTATGGTGAGGCGGCAGAGAAGACAGCCGTTGTATCTTTCAATGTCAAGGGAATCCACCCCTACGATGTAGGGAGTATATTAGATAAATTTGGAATTGCAGTTCGCACCGGCCATCACTGTGCACAACCCATAATGGATTATTACCAAATTCCGGGAACCATTCGCGCTTCCTTTTCATTCTACAATACCAAGGAAGAAATAGATCGTATGATTGAAGCCTTACACAGAGCAATACAAATGTTGCAATAAATCGTATCTTTAACTAGCTATGACGATACAAGAAATTCAACAAGAAATCATCGATGAATTCAGCCTGTTTGACGACTGGATGCAACGCTATGAATACATGATTGAACTAGGAAAATCACTTCCTTTGATTTCCCCTGAGTTTAAAACAGATGATCATATCATTAAAGGTTGCCAGAGTAAAGTTTGGGTACATGCAGCATTAGAAGGCGAAAAATTGCAATTCACGGCAGATAGTGATGCTATCATAACCAAAGGAATTATTGCAATTCTAATCCGTGCTTTCTCCAATCAACATCCCCAAGCCATCTTAGATGCAGACACCCATTTTATCGATCAAATTGGTTTAAAAGAACACTTGTCTCCAACACGAGCAAATGGCTTAGTTTCCATGATTAAGCAAATAAAACTATACGCTATAGCTTTTCAAACCCAACTCAATTAATTATGGCTGAAAACACGATAGACACCAACGCATTAGGAGAGAAAATAGTCAAGGTCTTAAAAACTATTTTTGATCCAGAAATCCCCGTAGATATATATGAATTAGGCTTAATATATGACGTCTTTGTTAATGAAGACCACGATGTTAAAATATTAATGACCCTAACCACACCAAATTGTCCTGTGGCAGAAACCCTTCCAGTGGAAGTAGAGGAGAAGGTGAAATCAATTAATGAAGTGAACAATGCAGAAGTTGAAATTACTTTTGACCCTCCTTGGACACAAGACTTAATGAGCGAAGAAGCCAAACTCGAACTAGGACTACTCTAAGCATGGCAGGTGAAATCGTTAATCGAGTAGCAAAAAGTCCTTTAATTACCTTTGATTTAGAGGAACACTACCCTGCAGGTGAACGAAAAACCTTAGACCTGAGCCAATGGCTAGAGCAAGGGTTTATTTTGCGTGAAAAAGAATTTCGCTCAGCCTTAAAAGCCTTTGACTTTTCTCCCTATAAAGATGCTTATGTGGCGCTCTATTGCTCTACCGAAGCCTTACTCCCGGCTTGGGCACATCTCTTGGTAAGCAGTCATTTACACCAAATAGCAAAAAAAGTAGTCTGGGGAACACTTGTAGATTTAGAATCAGCAATTTTTCAGTCGCTTATAGAAGCATTAGACCCCACGCCATATCAAGGAAAGCCGGTCATAATTAAAGGCTGTGCCGATAAAAACATACCTGCTACAGCCTATGTAGCTTTGGTTGAAAAATTACAGCCTCATGTGAAAAGCCTAATGTATGGCGAGGCATGTTCTTCCGTACCTTTATATAAAAAGTGAGTTTGGGTAAATCCAAAAAAGTATTGATCTTAAGTTATTACTGGCCTCCTTCTGGAGGGTCAGGCGTACAGCGTTGGATGTATTTTGCCAAATACCTCAAACAATTTGGCTGGGAACCTATCGTAATTACTGTAGATGAAAAAAAAGCCGCCTATCCCTCACTAGACAAAAGCTTACTAGAAGAGGTTAAAACTATTCGGGTAATAAAAACGACCACCCGCGAACCATTAAAATTATATTCTCGTCTGATTTCTGGAAGCGCTAATGCGGGCATTCCACAAGGAGAGGTAAATACAAGCTCAGTCTTTAAAAAAATAGCCGCCTATATTCGTGGGAATTTCTTTATTCCCGATGCTCGAAAAGGATGGGTGCCTTTTGCCATCAAAGCAGCTAAACACATTATAGTAGAAGAGAAGGTTCAACATTTAATCACTACTGGCCCTCCACATTCGTGCCATTTGGCAGGATTAGCTTTAAAAAAAGAGTTTCCATTAAATTGGTGGGTTGATTTTCGCGATCCTTGGACAACCGTTTTTTACAATCAACAAATGTTTAGGAGTAAGCGAAGTGCGTCAAAAGATCAAGCCTTAGAACTAGCAGTACTGCAGGCAGCTTCTGGTGTTATAACAACCGTAGGTGGTGAATTGGTTCAACGCTTGCAAAAAAAAGTACCCCAACAAAGAATAGAAGTACTACCCAATGGTTTTGATGCAGAACTACTCGCTACCGTTCAAGCAGAAAAGAAAAACGATGCTTTCCACTTGGTCTACACAGGTTTGCTAACGCAGAACCAAGCGTATCGTGAAATTATTTCTGCGTTAAAACAAGTAAAAAAACAACGCCCTATACAATTCTCGCTGGCAGGAAATATTTCGTCGTCCATTATAACTGAAATCCAGCAAGCGCTTCCAGAAATTGAAGTTACCTATCATGGGTACCTAGAACATGCTGCTGCTGTTGGTTTGATGAAACGAGCTGACCTTTTACTGAACTTTATATTTGAAGGGGCACAAACCGAAATGATTTCAGGAAAACTATTAGAGTATTTTGCTACTGGTGTTCCTGTACTTTGTTTGGGTAATCCCAATTCTGCTGCTGGAGAATTCATTGCTCAAGGAAGCTGTGCGCGTATATTTTTACCAAATCAACAAGAAGAAATAGTCGCCTTTCTTAGCGAATGTTATAAGCAGCAAGACACCCCATTCAATGCGTTTTCTAATTTACAAGATTGGAGCAGAGAATCAATAAGTCAACAACTGATTTCGAAGGTTTTGACCCTAGATTGAATTCAATTTTTTTGCCGTATTCCAAAGAAAACGGGAACCATCAGTGCCACGAAAGTTAGAGGCAAAAACCATGTTCCAAGTCCACCACTTCGTCCAAGTGCCACCAAAAAGCTCTGGTATTGTATGTAAATAAAAACGACCATTAAAACCCCCTGCATCCACTTAAGCACCTTTTTCTCGGCGGCTTTAATACCGCTTCGTTTCAAGGGGAAATTCAACCCAAAATAGAGTAGTGTTGCAATAAGTGGTAAACCCCAGCAGTGAATTCTGGTGGCATAACCATCAGCAATACCTTTGGCGTTAAAATGAATAGGAATCTTGTCTGGCAAATCAAAAAAGTGAACCGCTGTAAATCCCCATAAAATAAAGAGTAAGATTAAGGGAATGTACTGTCTTACATTCTTCATTTCTTATAAAAATTCATTTCATCTAAATACTGCCAACTTTCTGGCGGCATTAAGGGACGGATATTTTTCCCTGCTTTTATAGCAGAACGGATATCAGAAGAAGAGAGTTCCATTCGCGGGGCCTCTACCAATTTGATTTTTGGGTGGTCATTAAACTCCTCAGGAATTTTTTTCACATCCACACGCGGATATACATACAAGTAATGTCGATCTAAAATTAAGTCGTAATTCCTCCATTTGTTAAAATTACTCAGATTGTCCTCTCCAATAAGAAGCGCAAATTCTTTTTCGGGGTATTTTTCCTCTAAGTGAACCAAAGTGGTTGAGGTATAACTAGGGGTGGGTAAGCCAAACTCAATATCGCTCACCTTTAACTTAGGATACTCTTGAGTAGCGCGGTAGACCAATTCTAAGCGATGATAATTGGGCAGTAAACTTTGCTTTTGTTTAAAGGGGTTTTGAGGGCTTACAATAAACCAAACTTCATCCAAATCAGTATGCTCAGTAAAATAGTTCGCGAGGATTAGATGCCCAACATGTATGGGGTTAAAACTGCCAAAAAACAAGCCGACCTTTTGCATGTGGCAAAGGTAGGGATTTCATTAAGATTGAAGGTGTCGTTTCACCAAACGAACAACCTCTTGTTTGGCTTTATTTAGCTCATCATTTACCAATATCACATCAAAATCTTGAGCGTATACCAATTCTTTAGCTGATTTATCTAAACGCTGCTGAATTTTCTCTTCTGACTCAGTTCCGCGACTGCGTAAACGATTTTCCAATTCATCTAGTGATGGGGGTTGAACAAAAATTGAGAGAGTGTTTTCTGGGTATTGGGCTTTCACATTTAAACCACCTACAACATCAATATCAAAAAGGACATGTTTTCCTTCCTCCCATAGGCGATCAATCTCAGACCGCAAAGTACCGTATAAAGCGCCCTTATAAACTTCTTCATGTTCTACAAAGGCATCTTCTTCTATTTTCTTTCGAAATTCTTCTTCCGTTAAAAAATAATAATCTTTCCCGTTTACCTCTTCGCCTCTTGGGGCGCGTGATGTAGCAGAAATAGAAAAGCCCAAGGGTAAATTTTGTTGCAGTAAATGATGTACCAAGGTTGTTTTACCACTTCCTGAAGGAGCCGAAAACACAAAAAGTTTTCCGTTTTTCACTTTATAAAACGTTGAGCAATTGTTCTTTTATTTTTTCCAATTCGTCTTTCATTTGAACAACGATTTTTTGTATACCAGCATGATTGGCTTTTGAACCAATTGTATTGATTTCTCTACCCATTTCTTGCGCTATAAAACCAAGCTTTTTCCCGTTGGCTTGGTTCTGTCCCATAATTTCTTTGAAGTAGTCTATATGATTGGCCAAACGTACTTTCTCTTCCGTGATGTCATATTTTTCGAGATAGTAAATCAACTCTTGTTCAAATCGATTACGGTCAATATTCACCTCTAACTGAGTTAAGGCAGCATTTAGCTTTTCATTTACACGTTCCTTGCGTTCAGGATCAAGAGCAATAACCTTTTCCAATAAATCACTCAATTGGGTTAGGCGATGCACAAAATCTTTTTCTAAGGTTTCACCCTCTTTTCCACGATGTTGATTTACCTTTTCAATAGCCGCATCGAAAAGCGATAGAACTGCCTTAGTTTCTTCTTCCTCAATTGCCTCTTTCTCTGTTTTTAGCGCATCAGGCAATCGCACAGCCATTTTTAGGAGTTCTGTTGTATCGCCTTGATGAATATCACTTAGTTGCGTGAGATAAGCCTTAATAACTTCTTTATTCAAAACAGTCGCACTTTCTACGCCAGAGTGATCTACAAATATGTTTACATCAACTTTTCCACGTAAGAGTTTAGCGTTAATTCTTTTTCTAAATTCAGCCTCCAACTCGCGATAACAGTGCGGTGTGCGAATGTTTAAATCGATGTTTTTACTAT
>WTJU01000117.1:24974-38765 GCA_011526285.1 Candidatus Arcticimaribacter sp. | reverse complement strand
TCAATGGTAATTTTTTTATTGGCAAACTGTGTTTCACATTTACCAAAGCCCGTCATGGATACTATCATTAATCCTCTATAGTTCTTTAATTTTTATGTTGCGGAAAGACACGCGATCGTCATGGTCTTGAAGTCCAATTTTACCCGTTTTAAACTCTCCAAACCCTTTCCAGCCTTTGAACTTACTATTGTTAACAAGTGCCTCCCATCCTTCACCACTTAAAGGGAAAGTCACAATTTCGGTTCCATTGAGTTGTACACTTCCACTGTTGGTAGTGTGGTTAACTGTTAAGAGCACATGGTTCCACTCACCAGCGGGTTTGCACACATCAGCAGTGGGTTGTACTAAATCATAAAGCGCCCCTGCCTGATGAAATTTAGGGTTAGCCTTAGCGTCTGGGTGACGTTCATTGTCTAAGATTTGAATTTCAGGGCCAGTAACATAAGGCTCCCCATATTCTTCACTTTCTTTTACTCCCCAGAAAATACCACTGTTTCCTGCTTCAGAAATCTTCCATTCTAATGAAAGAACAAAACTCGTAAACTCACGATCAGTCACGATATTTTTCCCTCCGTCACCCCACTTGCGGTTTTCTTTGGGTTGAAAAGTCATAACCCCGTCGGTGACACTCCATTCAGGACCAACGCCCTCACCATTGTATTGATGCCAGCCATTCATGGTTTTTCCATCAAAAAGAGAGGTCCATTCACTGTTTTCTTGTGCCTGTACTTGGCTAAAAGTAAAAATCGCCATGAGGCTAAGTAGCGTTAATTTTTTCATTGCTTTAGTTTAAATGTTTAGAATATTTTTCAAATGTGCTTGGTCAATGTCTCCACCAGCAAAATCATCAAATGCTTTGGTGGTAGCTTCTATAATGTGGCGCTGAATGAAAGGTGCACCCTCTCGTGCTCCTTGTTCTGGGCTTTTAATACAGCATTCCCATTCCATAACTGCCCAGACATCACAACCGTATTCTGTTAGTTTTGTGAAGATTGTTTTAAAGTCAATTTGTCCATCTCCGGGAGATCGGTAGCGGCCTGCACGATCACGCCAATCACCATAGCCGCCAAACGCACCTTTTTTTCCATTGGGCTTAAATTCTGAATCTTTCACATGAAAAGCCTTAATGAATTCATGGTAATGGTCAATATAGGTGAGGTAATCAAGTTGTTGAAGAACAAAATGGCTAGGATCGTAAAGAATATTCACGCGCTTGTGATTTCTTGTAGCAGCCAAGAAACGTTCGAAGGTTTCTCCATCGTGTAGGTCTTCACCCGGATGTATTTCATAACAGGCATCAACACCATTTTCATCAAAAACATTTAAAATGGGTAGCCAGCGTTCGGCCAATTCTTTAAATCCGAGATCAATTAAACCATCAGGTTGTTGCGGCCAAGGGTGCCAATAAGGCCAAAGCAATGAGCCAGAGAATGTAGCGTGAGCGCTAATCCCTAATCTTCGACTTGCAATGGCTGCTTTTTTTACTTGATCTACAGCCCATTCTGTTCGCGCTTTCGGGTTGTTTTTTACCGCAGCGGGTGCAAAGTTATCGAACATTTGGTCGTAGGCTGGGTGAACTGCAACTAGTTGTCCTTGTAAATGGGTTGAAAGCTCAGTAATTTCAAGCCCATAAGAATTGATTTTTCCTTTTAATTCGTCGCAATAAGTTTGACTTTCTGCGGCCTTGTCAAGGTCAATGAGCCAAGGGTCAAGGGTAGGAATTTGAATTCCTTTATACCCTAAATCTGCAGCCCACTTGCACAAGCCCTCAAGGCTATTGAAAGGCGCTTTGGTATCAATAAACTGAGCTAAAAAAATAGCGGGTCCTTTTATGGTTTTCATTCGTGCATTCGTTTATAGGTTAACCCAAACATTTCCGTTTTTGTGAGATTCTAGTACTTTTTCAATGAAAAGCATTCCTCGAACTCCTTCTTCCATATCAGGATAAGCCCCATGGAAGGAGTCTTCTCCGCGTATAGCTTTGGCTACTCCGTTGTAAATGTTCCCCATAGCATCATACATACCTTCGGGATGCCCCGGGGGTAGTTTTGTTGCATCTTGTGCAAAAGGGGAATGGAAATCATAACCCGGCTTAAGTACCTGCATGGGTTGCCCTTCTTGCAAATAAGTGAGATAATTAGGGTTTTCTTGTCCCCATTTAAGGCTCCCTTTATGTCCATAAATCTGGACAGTAAAATTATTTTCTTCAGCAGTCGCGATTTGAGAGGCGCGCAATACTCCTTTACAATAGTCCGAAAAACGAACTAAGATGGTTCCATCTACATCCATTTCATTGTCGGGATAGCGATAATTTAAATCGGCCAAAAGCTGTTTCACTCGCATTCCTGTAACATATTCTACCATATCAAAAGCATGGGTTCCAATGTCGCCAATACAACAGCTTAGCCCTCCTTTTTCAGGATCTAATCGCCAAACCGATTTTCTTAGCTCGGGTTTATGCATAAAAGGGTTAATCCAACCTTGGTAGTATTGTAAGTCTACTTTTTGTACTTCACCAATGGCACCATCTGCAATCATTTGTTTCATTTGCCGCACCATGGGGTACCCTGTGTAGGTGTAAGTCACAGCGAATACAACCTTTTTTTCTTCTTGAATAGCCTCAAGTGCTAGAGCCTCGGCATAGGAAGTTGTTAATGGTTTCTCACAAATAACATTAAAGCCGTTTTCTAAGAGTTTTTTGGCCATAGGGAAATGCAAGAAATTTGGAGTTAAAACCGAAATAACTTCCATGCGCTCCGCTGCTGGACGCTTTAATTCTTCTTCAATAAGAAGTTCAAAGCTATCATAAACGCGGTCTGTTGATAGACCAATGCGTTCTGCAAAACTTTTATTTTCTGAAGGGTTAGGGTTAAAACAACCGCCCACAATCTGGTAGCGGTCAAACATATTTGCGGCGATGCGATGCACGCCTCCAATGAGGGAATCTCCCCCACCGCCTAAAATTCCTAAACGTATTTTATTTGACAATTTTATTCTTCTTTTAGTTCGATTTTCTCGTCTTTAAAGATAAGCATAAATAACAGTAGCACCGCTACAGCAAAGACAGCAGGAAGCATCCAAATCATTTCCCAGTTGTGCTGCCCATCGGCAAGAAGGTAGGTATCTGATATTTTTCCTGCAACCCAGAATCCCACAAGCATTCCTACACCATAGGTGGCTAAAGTTATGAGTCCTTGTGCGGCACTTTTTACCTTTTCACCGGCTTTAAAGTCGGTGTAGATTTGTCCTGACACAAAGAAAAAATCATAACAAATACCATGTAAGGCAATTCCAGCGATGAGCATAAATGCAAGTTCGCCTGCATTACCATAAGCAAACAAGGCGTAACGAACAGCCCAAGCCAACATACCTACAAGTATGGTTTTTTTGAATCCGAAGCGTTTAAAAAACACGGGAAGTAGTAACATAAAAAGCACTTCACTCGCCTGTCCAATGGTCATTTTTCCTGTGGCATTTTCTACTCCTAGTTCCACTAAAAACGGATTGGCTTGTTGGTAATAAAAAGCCAGCGGAATACAAATAAGCACCGAGGTAATAAAGAACATTAAAAAGTTACGATCGTTTAAAAGTTTTAAAGCATCAAAGCCCAAAAGATCACCAATAGACAGTGATTTTCCCCCCGTATTAGACGGAGGTGTTTTTGGGAGTGTAAAACTAAACACCCCTAAAATTGCTGATGCAATGGCTACCATGCTAAAGGTATTGGCAAGTGCTCCCTCGGCAATGGCATCTTTTGCATCCCAGCCCAAGGCACTAATGGCCAGCCCTGCAACAATCCATCCTATGGTTCCAAACACGCGAATGACAGAAAATTCTTTGGCAGGGTCTTTCATTTGAAAGAAAGAAACAGAGTTAACCAATGCCAATGTAGGCATGTAGGCAGCCATGTAGGCGAACACATAAGGATAGAAGGTGGCAAAATCGCCCGCTTGCGACATTTGATACATTAATACTGCACCAACAAGATGTAAAAACCCTAAAATGCGTTCTGCATTAAAAAAACGATCGGCGATAAGCCCTATAAACAAAGGAGCGATAATCGCTCCCCAAGATTGGGTAGAAAAAGCCATAGCAGTTTCTGCTCCTGAAGCACCAAGATTGTTGCCTAAAAAAGTTCCTAAGGTTACAAACCAGCCTCCCCAAATAAAGAATTGGAGAAACATCATTAAAGAGAGTTGGATTTTGGTTGATAAATTCATTTTGGTTGTTTATTGTTTGTGGTTATATGATTTGATTTGCTTGTTTGAGCAGAAGGTCTTTAGTGGCTAAAATTCCACTGATTTCATCGCGTTGTTGCCCTTCATATTCTACACCAATAAAGCCTGTGTAGCCTGCATCTTTAACTAATTGAAGCATGCGCTTAAAATCCGTATGCGTTTCGTTCCCAGCTTCGTCAAAGTCATGCGACTTTGCGCTCACTGCAAAAGCCCTAGGAAGGAGTTCTTTCACACCTTGGTAGCGATCATACTCACGCGTGCAAGCACCATCCCAACGTTTTCCTTCTTCCCGTTCTAAACAGAAGTTACCAAAATCAGGTAGGGTACCACAATTGGGTAGGTTAACTTCGTCAAGCATTTCCATAACTAATGCTGCGTTAGAGGAAAGGTAGCCGTGGTTTTCAACAATAATATTTATGTTGTAAGGTGCCGCAAATTCACCCAGCTTTAACATACTTTCAGCAGATTGTTCTTTCCATGCCATTTCATTGCGTTCTCCAAAAAGGTTAATCCTTATGGAGTGACAACCCATGGCTGCAGCAGTTTCTACCCAAGCTTTATGGTTCTCAATCGCTTTGAGACGTTCGTTGGTATTCTTTACGGCGAGGTCTCCCTCCCCATCAATCATAATCAAAACGTTTTCGACCGCGTGTGTTTTAGCCGCAGTGTTAAGTTTTGAGATAAACCGCTTCAATGCAGCAGCTTTATTGTTGGCTTTAGTCACATCAGGATAGAGCTGATTCACAAATTCTACCCCTTCAAAACCAAGTTCCTTTGCCTTAGCCGTAAAATCGTAGGGATTTAGTCTTTTTTCCCAAATGGCCTTGTGCAATGACCACTGGGCGAGTGAAAGCTTAAAAAACGCAGAATTGTTAGGTGTAAATTCATTCAAAATAGTGTGTGCTAGCGTGTTGCCAAAACTAGCGGCCCCAAGGCCTAACGTAAGTCCGTTGCGGATGAATGTTCTTCGTTCCATAATTATGGGAAGTTAATATAAACAATGTAGCAATAGTTAAAGAATTGATCTTTTATGCATCTTTTCTTTTTTAATTATGTAAACGAAAACGTTTTAAATTAAAATTTTCATACTATTAAGTAAGTTTTAATAAACAAGATAAAACTTCGCAATATTTTTAATGTGACCAAAAAAATCAGCTGATATGAGCAACTCAAATTTTGAAACCGAATTCGACGCTATTGTCGTTGGAACAGGAATAAGCGGAGGTTGGGCCGCCAAAGAACTTACCGAGAAAGGGCTAAAGACCTTAGTATTGGAGCGCGGGAGAATGGTAAAGCACATTGAAGATTATCCTACCATGAACAAAGACCCATGGGACTTTCCTCATGGTGACAATATAACAAAAGAAGCAAGAGAACGTCAACCCAAACAAAGTAGAACAGGGTACACAACAACAGAATCAAGAAGACATTTCTTTGTTGATGATATTGATCACCCCTACAACGAAGACAAACAATTTGATTGGTGTCGCGGATACCACGTGGGTGGTCGCTCAATTATGTGGGGAAGACAAAGCTACCGCCTCAGTAATTTCGACTTTGAGGCGAACCTGAAAGATGGTGTTGCGGTAGACTGGCCCATTCGTTATGAAGAACTCGCTCCTTGGTACTCTTATGTAGAAAAACACGCAGGAATTTCTGGTGAACTCTTAGGATTACCGCATTTCCCAGACGGGGAGTACTTAAAACCTATGGAACTCAATTGTGTTGAAGACCATCTTAAAGCTTCCATTGCAGAAAAATATAATGACCGTGTTCTAACCATTGGTAGAACAGCTCACATAACCGAAGGCACAAAGCCCGGTGCTGGTCGTATTAACTGCCAATACCGTAACCGTTGTATGCGCGGTTGTCCGTTTGGAGGTTACTTTAGTAGTTTATCCTCAACATTACCGATGGCTGAGGCGACAGGGAATATGACCTTGCGTCCAAACTCTATAGTTCACGAAGTAGTGTATGATCCTGAAACCAAAAAAGCTTCTGGCGTTCGTATTGTTGATGCTGTAACCAAAGAGACGATTGAGTTTAAAGCTAAAGTCGTTTTTCTTTGCGCCTCTGCAGTAGCTTCAACTGCTATTTTAATGCAGTCAAAATCAGACTACTTCCCCAATGGTATGGGGAACGCCTCTGGAGAATTAGGGCACAATATCATGGACCATCACTTCCAAGTAGGAGCCTACGGAGAGTTCGATGGTTTTGAAGACAAATATTTTACAGGAAGACGTCCAAACGGGATTTATATTCCACGATTTAGAAATATAGGAGGAGATACAGACCGTAAAGACTTCTTACGTGGATATGGATACCAAGGGGGCGGAGGCCGTGGGTCTTGGACAGAAAATGTTAAAGAAATGGCCTACGGACCAGAGTTTAAAGAAGCCCTGCTTAAACCAGGAGGGTGGACAATGGGGCTTAACGGATTTGGTGAGGTATTGCCCTACCACGAAAACCGCATGTATCTTGACTATGATAAACTTGATCAGTGGGGATTACCAACCGTTACTTTTGATGCAGATATCAAAGAAAACGAACGTGCAATGCGTAAAGACATGCAAGCACAAGCCATACAAATGTTAGAAGAGGCTGGCTTTAAAAACGTTCAAGGATACGATAACGACTATCACCTTGGGTTAGGAATCCACGAAATGGGAACCGCTCGTATGGGTAGAGACCCAAAAACTTCAGTTTTGAACGGGAACAACCAGTTGCACGAAGTGCCTAATGTCTTTGTGACTGACGGTGCTTGTATGACCTCTGCTGGTAATGTAAACCCCTCATTAACCTATATGGCATTGACCGCTAGAGCAGTAAATTTTGCTGTAGAAGAATTAAAGAAAAATAATATTTAAACGAAGCATAATGCAAAGAAGAACCGCACTTAAAAATATAGGATTGTCTTTTGGAGCACTCACCCTTACCCCAACAGTAGTAAGCATGCTTCAAAGCTGTCAAAACACCCCCGAAGGGTGGTCGCCCTTTTTCTTATCGAATGATGAGGCAACAGTTATAGGAAAAATAATTGACGTGATGCTCCCCACAACGGCTAGTGTGCCTGGGGCAGCAGATTTAAATCTAATTCAATTCATAGACATCTATCTCGATGGTGTGAGCGGAGAAGAAGAGCAGCAGTTTGCAAAAATGGCAACCGCTATTTTTTCAGACGCAGCCCTCACAGCAGCAGGAAAAGAAAAAGTCGATGACTTATCGGCCGAAGACATTGATGCACAGTTGAACAAATACCTTCGCGCTTCTCAAGAAGAGCTAGCTGCAAGAGGTGAGGCCTTTTCTGCCTACATGCAAGCACTCGCAGAAGGAACAGCTGGAGAACCTCCTGTAGACGGAGTTTGCCAGTCTTACTTGTTCAATTTGCGTTCCTTGGCTGTAGAAGCGTTTAAAGAAAATGCAGTTATTGCAGAAGAACACTTGGCCTATGCACCAGTGCCAGGGCAACAAAAAGGTTGTGTGGATTTACAAGAAGCAACTGGAGGAAAAGCTTGGGCCTTATAACGTTCTCAAGTATTCTGCAATAGCTCTTGCTTCTTCTTGACTCAAGTTTTGGTTGATCATCAAGATATTGTTGTATTCCGCCAATAAAGCTTTCCCAATGGGATCTTCCTTTACCATTTGCGTTGGGTTAAGAAGCATGTTCATTACCCAAGCTGGGTGACGTCGTTCATAAATCCCTTTCATAGCAGGTCCAATCAATTTGGCATTGGCTTTGTGGCAAGCAGTACATTTTTGTTTAAATGCTAATGCACCTGTTTCAACCATAGCTTGGTCAATGGTGTCATCAAATTGCAATTCTTTAATTGGGCCTATCCCTACATTGTTCAAATCAATGGGAGTAGCACTTTTTTCTTTTACCGCTTTGGTTTCTTCTTTTTTTGTTCGGTTAAACTTAAAACCGTCCTCCTTTTTTTCGGTAGAACCTCCGCAAGCGATTACTAGTCCAGCCAATAACGATAGTGCAATTTTTTTCATGGGTTTTATTTTAGATAAATGTAAGTGCTTCATAAAGTGTGTAAAAAAATCTTTGGATAAAAATTCTAAAGCAAGCTTCGAAAACGATTTTGCTAGACTTGCTTTTTAAGCGATTTGTTACGTTTGGTCACCAAATATACCCCAACAAAAACCAATAGGGTAGCTAGCGTTTTCACCCCATCCATTTGGTCATTGCCAGTTATACTGGCATAAATTATAGCAATGATGGGCTGAACATAAGTGAGCACCCCAATAGTAGTAGGGGGCACCTCTCTCAACGCATACATATTGAGCAAATAGGCCAAAAAGGTGGTGAAAAAAAGCACAAAACCTATTCGCCACACTGCATCAATGGGAAGATTAACCCAGTCTACCGCTAACAATTCTTGACTACCAAACGGGAGATTCATCAAAACCCCCATAGGAAACATCCATTTCATTAACGTGATCACATGATATTTCTTGGTAATGGGTTTCATGATAACCAAATAAGACCCATAGCAGAAGGCATTGACCAACATCATGGCATTTCCCAGAGGAATATTTGGAGCATTTTTGATGAATGCATTTCCATATAAAACCAAGGTTAAAGCCCCTGCAAAACCAAACACTACCCCTACAATTTTAGAGGAAGTAATTTTTTCTTTCAAAAACAGTGCTGAAAGTAATAGCACGATTATAGGCATCATTGTAATAATGACAGAGCTATTAATAGGGGTAGAGAGACTTAAACCCCGAATAAAAAAGACCATGTTCAAGCACATACCAAATGCAGTGGCAATGAAAATTCTTAAATAATCCTGTTTATCAATTCGTTCTTTAGGAAAAAAGAAACTGCACAGGTTGAATAAAATAGAAGCCGTAATTACCCGTAGCAAAACCAACCCATAAGGCCCAATATAATCAGGCATAATAACCTTCATTATGGTGTGGTTTAACCCATAAATAGTGGTTGCCCCAACAGCAGCCAAGAGGGCAAGTAAACGTTTATCCATGAAGGGCAGCTTTGGCAGCGGCATTAGTAGCTTTTGCATTACCAACAAACAATTCATCTCCTAAAACGAGCACAGGTCGCTTTAAAAAGGTATAGTGGTCGAGTAATAACGACTTGATTTTATCTTCCGTTAAACTGGATTTATCGATTTCTTTAAGCTTTTGTGCGCGCTTATTTAATAAGGCTTCATACGATTTTGTGTGCCTGTAAAGCTCCTCGAGTTCTGCTTCTTGAAGCGGTGTTTTTTTAATATCAATTAGCGTTACCGTGTTCGGCAATTCAAGTGTTTTGATAATTCGTTTGCAGGTGTCGCAACTGCTTAAGTAGTAAAATCGTTGCATTATTTTTTGCTTTCAGGCAAAGTAAATCAAAATAAACTGAAGCCCCTACAAATTAAGGGAATCTCTTACCTTTGTTGTCTAAAGCAATACACCATTATGGAGAAAAAATTGCGGTTCAATAGTGCAACCATTCATGGCGGACAAGCCCCAGACCCAGCGTTTGGTGCAGTCATGCCTCCCATCTATCAAACGTCAACCTATGCGCAATCAACCCCTGGCGGGCACAAAGGTTTTGAGTACAGTAGAACCCACAATCCAACACGCTCGGCACTCGAAAAATCGCTGGCGAGTATAGAAAACGGGAAGCATGGATTAGCATTTGCTTCTGGCCTAGCGGCTATGGATGCCATCATGAAACTCTTGCAACCCGGCGATGAGGTAATTTCGACCAATGACCTTTATGGGGGCTCCTATCGACTATTTACTAAAATCTTTGAAGGGTTTGGTTTAAAGTTTCACTTTGTAGGAATGAACGAGGTAGCTCAGGTAGAAGCTGCAATCAACAAAAATACCAAGCTAATTTGGGTTGAAACTCCTACCAACCCTATGATGAATGTAGTTGATATTTCGAGCATAGCAGCCCTAGCAAAGCAACACCAACTACTTTTAGCAGTAGACAATACGTTTGCTTCACCCTACATACAACAACCACTCAATTTAGGAGCAGATATTGTTATGCACTCTGCAACAAAATATTTGGCAGGACACTCTGACGTAATTTTGGGAGCAATCATTGTAAATTCAGATGATCTACATCAACGCCTTGCCTTCATTCAAAATGCAAGTGGAGCAGTACCTGGGCCAATGGACAGCTTTCTAACCCTAAGAGGAATTAAGACCTTGCACGTGCGTTTACAGCGTCATTGCGAAAATGCAAAAGTAGTAGCCCAATATTTAGCCAACCACTCCAAAATTGAAAAAGTGTATTGGCCAGGCTTTGAACACCATCCCAACCACGAGGTAGCCAAAAAACAAATGAACGATTTTGGTGGGATGCTTTCCTTCATACCTAAAGGAGCAGATTTTAAAGCCGCGATAAAAATTGTAGAAGCGTTACAACTTTTCACCCTAGCAGAATCATTAGGTGGTGTTGAAAGCCTCGCAGGCCATCCTGCTAGCATGACACATGCCTCTATTCCAAAAGCTATACGTGAAGAAAGTGGAGTGGTAGACGCCCTTATTCGTTTAAGCGTTGGGATAGAAGACGCCCAAGATCTAATTGATGATCTTGCCCAAGCCATTGGTTAGAAAGATGATATCTTTACACTAGAAAAATAACCATGCAGCTTCCCAAAGGAAAGAAAATATATTTCGCTTCAGACAACCATCTGGGTGCACCAACCATAGAAAAAAGCGCACCAAGAGAACGCGCATTTGTTCAATGGTTAGACCACATCAAACACGATGCAGCTGCCTTATTTCTTTTGGGAGACTTGTTTGACTTTTGGTTTGAATATAAAACCGTTGTCCCAAAAGGATTTGTGCGTGTACTCGGGAAACTAGCTGAACTGGCAGATGCAGGAATACCCATTCATTTTTTTGTAGGAAACCACGACCTGTGGATGCTTGACTATTTAGAAAAAGAAATTGGCATGAAGGTTTACCGTGAACCGAAAGAATTCACCTTCAACGACAAGCTTTTTTTCATTGGTCATGGCGATGGATTAGGACCAAACGACAAAGGCTATAAACGCATGAAAAAAGTCTTTACCAATTCATTCTTTCAGTGGTGCTTTCGCTGGTTACATCCTGATATTGGGATGCGTTTAGGCCACTATTTCTCCGTAAAAAACAAACTAATATCAGGGGAAGAAGATGCAGTGTTTTTAGGAGAGGAAAACGAATGGCTGGCCTTATATGCCAAACGAAAACACCAAGAAAAACCGCGCGATTACTTTGTGTTTGGACACCGCCACATTCCGCTTGATCTAGCCGTAGAAGGAACTGCCCGCTACATTAACCTAGGCGATTGGATTAACCATTACACCTACGCTGTTTTTGACGGGAAAACACTTGAACTAACAGCTTGGAAGCGGGGATAAGCTATGCTTGAAAAGAAAAAATTAAATGTAGAAAACACCGTCATTGTTGGGATAATTAATGCTCAGCAAGACGAAGAACAATCCAAAGAATACCTCGATGAATTGGCATTCTTGGCCCTAACAGCAGGAGGGAAGGTCATTCAACGCTTCACCCAAAAAATAAACCTCCCTAACCCCAAAACCTTTATTGGAAGTGGGAAGCTAGAAGAAGTACAGGTCTTTGTAGAGGCCAATGATGTTTCTACCGTGGTGTTTGATGACGAGTTGACCCCTGCGCAGCAAAATAACATCGAGAAAACCTTGCGGTGTAAAATTCTAGACCGCACCGGCTTAATTCTTGACATTTTTGCCCAGCGGGCACAAACCAGCTATGCCAGAACCCAAGTCGAGCTAGCGCAGTACCAATACTTACTCCCGCGCTTAAAAGGATTGTGGACCCACCTCGAACGCCAAAAAGGAGGAATTGGAATGCGCGGACCCGGGGAAACAGAAATAGAAACCGACCGACGTATAGTTCGCGATAAAATAACCCTCTTGAAAAAGAAACTCACCGTTATCGATAAACAAATGGCCACCCAACGTGGCAATCGTGGAGCTTTGGTTCGAGTCGCTTTGGTGGGCTATACCAATGTGGGAAAATCTACCCTAATGAATGTATTGTCGAAAAGTAAAGTCTTTGCCGAAAACAAACTCTTTGCTACCCTCGACACCACCGTGCGTAAAGTTGTGATTGGCAACTTACCCTTTTTGTTAAGTGATACCGTAGGGTTCATTAGAAAACTTCCTACCCAATTAGTAGAGTCGTTTAAAAGCACCCTAGATGAAGTAATCGAAGCCGATTTACTGCTACATGTAGTAGATATTGCCCATCCTAATTTTGAAGAACACATCGCGTCGGTGAATCAAATCCTCTCTGAAATTGATAGCCTTGATAAACCAACTATTATGGTATTCAACAAAATAGACGCCTATCAGCCAGAGGTTATAGAAGAAGATGATTTGGTGACTGAACGCACCACCAAACACTACAGTTTGGCAGAATGGGAAGCCACATGGATGGCCAAAATGAATGGGAATGCACTTTTTATTTCCGCACTAAACAAATCGAATTTAGAAGAATTTAGAAAACGCGCTTATGGTGCTATTCGCGACATTCACATTACTCGTTTTCCTTACAATCACTTTCTTTATCCTGAAGGTTTAGAAGAGTAAAATTTTAATTCCTATATTTAAAATAAAAACCCCATGAAAAATTTTTTCCCCCTAGTGGTGATCTTACTGTTCTTATCCTGCGAAAAAAGCAATGATTCCCACGATTTTATAACTGCCGTTGAAAGTGAATTAGGTGTAACAGCTACACCCTCTCCCTTAGGCGGTGAAAGCGTCTTTTTTGAATCGGTTGCTTATGGTTCAGCAGAGCGACAGCAACTGGATATTCTCCTACCGGCTGGCGATGCCTCTAAAGGAGTTCTCCTCTTTTTTCACGGCGGTGGTTTTACAGCAGGCGACAAGAGCAACGCCTACGATGAATTTTTGCTGGAAACCATGCAAACCCTCTTAGAGAATGATATTGCCATTGTAAGTGCTAATTATACTTTATTGACCACAACGGGAAATGAAGGAGTACTTTCTGCCTTAGAAGATGGAGAAACTGCCCTTAATTATTTGCGGTCTAAGCTAAATCTTTTAGAAATCCCCACAGGTAAAGTGGTTTTAGCAGGCGTGTCTGCTGGTGCGGGCATTGCCCAGTGGAACGGTTTTCAAACCCCTAACAATAACCAAGTGCAAGGCGTCTTGGCCATTGCTGCTCAAAGCTCTTACAACCTCTACGAATGGGAAAATGTCTTCCCAGGCTTTTCCTTGGATGCATTGCGGCAGTTAAGTCCAAGCTTAAATGACCTATTCCTTCAGTTTTACAATGGAGAACCCACTGCACAAGAACTGGCAGCGGTAGAATACCGTAGTTTTATGGATGCAAGTGATCCCCCATTGTATGTCTATAATATTGCTGGAGATCAAGTGGTAAATGCCCAAGGAGAACTCGATTTTGACGTGCTTTATCACAGCTACCGTCATGCTGATTACCTACGGTTACAAGCCATAAATGTAGGACAAGAATTCTCGGGTGTTTTTCAAGAATCTCCTGATGCGTTTGTCTTACGGGTGTTAGAATAATT
>WTJU01000117.1:3906-24874 GCA_011526285.1 Candidatus Arcticimaribacter sp. | reverse complement strand
AACTCGTTTTCTGGAGTATTTGTTGGGCTGTTACGCATCACCTCAAAAGGAGGAAATGCCCTCGAGGGTTTAAACTGTTTTCCTCTTTGGTGCATCATTCCTGCGGCCCAAGCATTGGCTATGTGGTGGTAAGGGCCTGTGTGACGAATGCTGTAGGTGGTTAAATCGGGAATTTTCCCGGTAACAAAATTCTCGGGTAAATTCTCGGGGATACTGCTCACGGGGTAGGCTGCGGTATACACCACCTTCCCACGAACAACATCAAATTTATGATAGATGGAAAGCGCATCACCGTTCATTATTGCTTTACAATGAGTCATAACAAACGCCATTAAAGCAGTAAAATCGCGTTCCATGTTTTCGCCAATGTCTTGTGTGTCGCATTGGGTTTTTATTCCTATGTATTGGGTGGCTTTAAAAGCGTGTTCTCCTTGGTAGATTAATTGAGATCGGGTTTCTCCTTGTTCTATCAAGTCTTTTAACAATTTGAGCCCGCGGTCATAGTCCATCCCCACAAAAATCTGCATTTGCTTTTTCATCCAGAACAAAAAGAGAGGCAAGCTGCTTTCCATTTTCCAATGAACGCGTGTTCCTTTTATTGTTTCTTCCAGTTCAAAGGTTGTGGTGGCCTTAGATTTCCACGGTTTAAGAAAATTCAGGTTCATTTCTACCAACTCATTTTCAACTTCATGGACAATTTTTAAGTTTCCTGCACCAATAATTTCGCCTTCCCACTCGTGGTATTTCCCATCTTTGGCGACAGAAATTGCTGCATCGGGCTCTGCAATTACCCAAGGCGACCAAGCCTCCCATTGGTGAAGGTCGTTAATGACTGAAAAGACTTTCGAGGGTGTGGCGTCGATAAGAATCGACTCGTGAACATTCATTTTAATCATGACAGTAGGTTTAGTGTTGAAGTTTAAATGTAGTGAATTAATTGTATTTCACTTTCCGTAAAATACGTTGACAATCTTTATAGGTTTGGTAAAGCGCTTGTTCTCTCTTTTTAAGATAAGGTTTTGCCCGCTCAAGTTGTTCTGCTGCCGCTGGAATATTGTTTAGCACGCACAACATATAGAGGGATGAAAGGTGAAACAAATCGCTTTCTTCTTCAAGGCTTAGGTGTTCTCCCTTCATGAGTTTTTCCAACAGTTTGTTGGTGGCATTATAATGGTGAAACAAACTACGTTTGTCTAGCTGCGGGGGTTGGAAGATTAAGGTGGTGTTAATGGCATAACTGCCATTTTCTTTAAACGAGATCTTTACTTCTTCTAGGGGGTAGTAATTGTCTTGCCCATTCCATTCTAAGCGCACATACTCGGTTAGGGTAAAACAGTCGTTGGTGTATTGAATTTCTACCTCGTCTAGGTTGGAGTAGAACAGTTTAACTTGTTCATTAATCAACTCAATGTCTACCCGCGAGTAGTAGGTTTTGTGTTTAACTTTTTTTTCTAGTCCAGACCAACACACCACAAAAGTTTCCTTAAACACTTTGTAGTGGGTGGTTAGCTCGTTGTGGTGGCTGTTTAAAAAGTCGACCACCCCATCTAGCGTTAAGCTAATGTTGTTTTGGGCGTGTTGTTCTATGGTTTTTACCTTTTGGGCATTGCAGTCTTTGGGGGGCGTGTTAATGGTTTTCGGTAAAGAGATACTTCCTTCCCGAAAGAAAGCGGCTCCACTGAGGTATTTCCAGATGTTTTTCCGCAAGGCGGTGACTTTCTCTATGGGTTGTATGGTGACCAAGCCCACTACTTTTCCTTGGGGTAGGTGGGGAAAAGGAATGTTTTCATAAAGCACCAAGGGAGGATGATCTAGATAGGCATTGATGAGATTTTGCAATTTGCTGTCATCAAAAAAATCTACCCCAACTATGGCGTTGCTTTTATCTTCTACCCCCACCACTATATAGGCGTTGTTTTTGGGGTTTGAGTTGGACAAGGCACAAATGTGCTTCAGGAATTTGGCCTTCCCTTCTTTAGAAGACAAGTTTAATTTCAACTTTTTGTCATAAAAGCTGTTTTCGTCATTGTGCGACAAAAGTGCTTTGACCAAAAGTCGTTTGTTAATCATTTTTTCCTGTTAATCACAGTGGCGTTGGCTTGATCGGTAGGCAATAGGGTGAGATCTGCCACCGTAACATGCGGGGGAGCATCAACCATATAGGCAATGGCGTTGGCAACATCAGCAGCCGTTAAAGGCGTGAGGGTGTCATATACTTTCTTGGAGCGTTCTTCGTCTCCCTTAAAACGCACCATTGAAAATTCGGTTTCAACCAAACCAGGATGAACAGCACAAATGCGAATCCCGTAGGGGTTAAGGTCGAGACGGAGGCCTTGGGTAAAGGCATCTACCGCAAATTTACTCGCACAATACACATTTCCGTTGGGGTAAACCTCTATGCCTGCAATAGAGCCTACATTAACAATTTGTCCTGCTTGGCGGTGAACCATTTGGGGAAGTACAGCTTTGGTAACATACATAAGCCCTTTTACGTTCCCGTCTATCATGGCATCCCAATCGTCTAGGTTTGCTTTGTGCACAGGGTCTAGACCGTGGGCATTTCCGGCATTGTTGATTAATAGATCAATGTTTTTCCAGTCATCCGGCAAGCCATCAATGGCAGTAAAAACAGCAGTACGATCACGCACATCAAAATTGAGCAACTGGCTTTCACAAGTAAATTTGCGTTGAAGTTCTTCGAGTCGTTCTTGGCGACGCCCACACAAGATGAGTCGTTCACCACGTTGGGCAAAGAGGGTAGCGGTTGCTTTCCCAATTCCGCTCGTGGCTCCTGTAATAAGTATAGTTTTCTTTTTCATAGGTGTTTTTAGGGTACTTCATGACCCCATTGGGCTTCGAGTAAACGAAACCAATCGGTTAAACTTAGTGTGAGCTTCTCTGCCGCAACACTAGCAGATAGGCGCTCCAAACGGGTAGTCCCCAATACCGGATGAATGTGTGCAGGATGCTGCAACAACCAAGCGAGAAGCAACTGGTCTTCACTCGCATTATAGCTGATGCAGAGTTCTTGCAGGAGTGGTTGCACGCGTTTCTTGGCCGGTGATTCTTCTTTAAAATAATTTCCCAAGGGACTCCAAGCCATGCTGCCAATATTCTGTGTTAAATGAAAATCGAGGCTGCCATCAAACATGGGTTGGTTGTGGGAGAGGGAACATTCAATTTGGTTCCAATCTAAATCAACTTCTTTTTGGAGGTATTGAATTTGAGTAGGTGTAAAGTTAGACACCCCAAAGGATTTTACCTTTCCGCTGGATTTGAGTTGGCTAAAAGCAGCTGTAATTTCTTCTACCTGTATTAGAGGGCTAGGCCGGTGTAGTAACAAAACATCTAAATAATCAGTTTGAAGGTGACGCAAGCTGTTTTCTGCAGAGGTTAGGATATGATCTTTGCTGTAATCGTAGTGTTTTACTGCCAGAGGGCGTGCATCGCAGGGCATTTGAATACCACATTTGCTAATGTGGATAATGTCTTCACGCGCAATTCCGCTGGCTTTAAAGGCTTGCCCAAATTCAGCTTCAGTAGTGTATCCTCCATAAATATCAGCATGATCAAAACTTTTCAGGCCCAAGGCGACACAGTTCTGAATTAATTCTGCTGCTGCTTTGGTTGAAAATTTACGTCCCCATGCGCCCCAAGTCATGGTACCCACAATTAGCCTATTCATTTCCAATGGATTCAATTTTTAGTTATCTAAATTTAAGCTTCTCGATTAAAACAAACCCCTAATGAAATAAGGACTTTTAACCAATTATTAACAGCCTATCGCCAAAAAAAAAGACAAATTTGTACAGCACAAAAAAAACTATTCTATGAGCACCCAAAACGGTATAGATATTAAAGAAATTAGTGAGAAAATAGAAAAGGAAAGCGCCTTTGTTGATTTGCTTACCCTAGAGATGAATAAGGTCATTGTAGGGCAGAAGCAAATGATTGAGCGGTTATTGATTGGTCTTCTGGGGCGTGGTCATATTCTCTTAGAGGGAGTACCAGGACTAGCTAAAACATTGGCAATCAATACCCTTAGTCAGGCAGTAAAAGGTAGCTTTAGCCGTATTCAGTTCACCCCAGATCTTCTTCCTGCAGATGTGGTGGGGACCATGATTTACAATATAAAGGAGAACGATTTTTCCATTAAAAAAGGCCCCATTTTTGCCAATTTCGTTTTGGCAGATGAGATTAACCGTGCTCCAGCAAAAGTACAATCGGCATTGTTAGAAGCCATGCAAGAACGCCAAGTTACCATTGGTGACTCTACGTTTAAGCTTCAAGAGCCTTTCTTGGTAATGGCGACACAAAACCCTGTAGAGCAAGAAGGAACCTATCCTTTGCCTGAAGCTCAGGTAGACCGTTTTATGCTTAAAGCAGTTATTGATTATCCTAAACTAGAAGACGAGCAACTCATTGTGCGCCAAAACCTTCAGTCTTCTTTTGAAAAAGTAAAACCAGTAGTAACCACCAAGCAAATTACTACTGCCCAAGCAACTGTGCGGGAGGTCTATATGGATGAAAAAATTGAGCGCTACATTTTAGACTTGATTTTCGCCACCCGTTATCCTGAGAACTATCAATTAGAAAAAATTAAACCCCTCATTAGCTTTGGGGCTTCCCCACGTGGAAGTATTAACTTAGCTACCGCTGCAAAGTGTTATGCCTTTTTAAAGCATCGGGGTTATGTTATACCAGAAGATGTGCGTGCTGTGATTTATGATATTCTTCGTCACCGCATTGGTTTGACATATGAGGCTGAAGCTGAAAATGTAACCACCGAAGATTTGATTTCGCAAATTATCAACCACGTAGAAGTACCCTAGGACCCCCGCCTAAAGCAGGGCATTTCCCGCATGGAGACGAAAGATTTACTCAAGAAAGTTAGGAAGATAGAAATTAAAACCCGCCGCCTAAGCGATCACGTTTTTGGGGGCGAGTACCACAGTACCTTTAAAGGGCGTGGGATGACCTTTAGCGAGGTGCGACAATACCAGTTTGGTGATGATGTTCGCGCGATAGATTGGAACGTAACTGCACGCTATAACGAACCCTTTGTTAAAGTCTTTGAAGAAGAAAGAGAACTTACGCTTATGCTTGTTGTTGATGTAAGTGGCTCAGAATTTTTTGGGACTACCCAACAATTTAAGCGTGATGTTTTGACAGAAATTGCTGCGACACTTTCTTTTTCAGCCCTTCAAAATAACGATAAAGTTGGGCTGTTGCTTTTTTCAGATCAAGTAGAGTTATTCATTCCACCTAAAAAAGGACGCTCGCATATCTTGCGTATCATTCGGGAATTGTTAGAGTTTGAACCCCAAAAAAAAGGAACAGACATTAGCGCTGCACTCGCTTTTTTATCGGGTGTTTTAAAAAAGAAAGCCATTGTTTTTCTCCTTTCCGATTTTCTTGATTCGGGCTATGAAAAAACCCTGCGCATTGCTGCCAAAAAACATGACCTTACAGGAATACGGGTGTATGACAAATTGGAAGAAGAATTACCCAATCTAGGCATTGTACCCATGGTCGATAATGAAACGCAAAAAACGCAATGGATCAATACCGGCTCAAAAAAGGTGCGTTCACACTATGCAAAACATCAACGCGAACAACGCGAACGCTTTGAAAACCTTTTTAAGTTAAATGGTGCTGGAACCATTCATTGTCGACTAGACGAGAGTTATGTGAAAAAATTACTGGGCTATTTTAAAGCAAGAATATAGACAGAAGATGAAGAAAGGGATCGTTTTTTTGGTGTATTGTTTTGCTCAGCTTGGTTTTGCTCAACTAAGTACTGAGGTTACTACAGCTGTAGATTCTACCCAAGTGCGCATTGGCGAGCAAATCAATCTCACCTTGCAGGTGAAGACCGATGCACTTTCAATGGTAGAATTTCCTCCAGAACCACAGTTTCTTCCCTTTGAAATTATTGAAGAGTCGGCCATTGATACCCTGCGTGCACAGCAACACTATCTCTTTACCAAGCGTTATGCGCTCATTCAATTTGATTCTGGCGCTTATTGGATTCCTCCCCAGAAAATTATCGTGGATGGTTTTTCTAAATTCTCTGATTCTATCGCCATTCAAGTCGCAACAGTTGAGGTAGATACCCTCAAGCAACCTTTGTTTGACATCAAACCCATTCAACAGGTTGAGCGTTCGTATGCAAAGCTGATACAGAATATCCTTTGGGGGGTAGTTTTTCTTTTACTCGTTGGGGTGCTTTATTACCTGAACAAACAATACCAAAAGAAAAGAGATGCTTTGTTGGAAGAGATTCCGCCTTTTGATCGTGCCATTCAAGAATTAAAAGCCCTTGAAAGTCAAGTATTAAATGAGCAGGAAGAATACAAGCTTTATTACTCTCGTTTGACTGATGTTGTGCGAAGATATTTAGAGGAAGAAGCCTCTATTGACGCCTTAGAAAGTACTTCTGATGAATTGCTAGAAAAATTAGAATTACGCAAAGATGCAGGAACCCTAGACTTGAGTATAGAAACCCTAAACAACCTTAAAAAAGTCTTGCAGAATGCAGATTTGGTGAAGTTTGCACGTTCTGCTCCTGCCCTTGGAATTGCGACTGAAGACAGAAAAATGGTTGAGCAGGTGGTCATTGAAACCAAAGAAGCTTTGCCAGCACCCACACTAGAAGAACTAGAAGCCACAGCGGCTTTTCAACGAGAAATGGAACGAAAACGCAGAAAACAAAAAATACAGCTGATCGGAATTTCTTCCTTGTCAATGCTTGTGTTAGCTGCCCTTGGTGCAATTGCATTTTACGGTTTTACTCCGGTGAAAGACACCTTGTTTCGTTATCCAACCAAATTGTTGTTAGACGGTGTTTGGGTGCAGAGTCAATACGGAACTCCCCCTGTGCAAATTCAAACACCGGAGGTTTTGCTTCGAAATCCTGCCTCAACAGCACAGACCATAATCTACAACTCAGGAGATCCACTTGAGGGTGTTTATACCCAGCTGTTTTTTGAAAAGCGCAGCCCGAAAGAAGAAGATAAAAAAGAAAAAAGTCAAGAAGAACAAGAAGCCGAAGCACGAGCGATTTTAGATGCTTCTATTGAGCGTTACGAAGCCTTAGGGGCTACCAATCTTTTGGTGCAAAATGAAAACTTTACTTCGGCTGATGGAACTGAAGCGCTGAAAATGGCGGGTTCATTAGATTTAACACAAGAGGGGCAAGAACCACTTCGTTGTCGGTTTGTTTCGGTTATCTTTCCCTTTGAAACCTCGACTGTAGAATTAACGTTGATCTACTCGAAAGAAGATCGTTACGGAGCAGATATAGAAGAACGAATATTAAATTCATTAGAAATCATTAAAGAACTATAAGGGTGTTGCGCGAGATACAATTTGCTAATCCAGAATATCTATGGGGGCTTTTATTGCTCCTGCCTTTGTGTGTTTGGTACGTTTATAAAAACAAACAGCAACAGGCACGTCTTTCCCTTTCCAGTTTAGCAGGGTTTAAAGGTGCTTCATCTCTTTGGGTGAAGCTATATCCTGTGTTATTTGTTTTTCGTGTTTTGGCGTTGAGTTTACTGGTTATTGCCGCAGCCCGTCCGCAAACAGTTGATGTCTCTACCCGAACAAAAACCAATAAAGGGATAGATATTGTGATGGCCATAGACGTTTCATCAAGCATGCTGGCACAAGATTTAAAGCCAAACCGTTTAACGGCCCTAAAAAACGTAGCCGCCGACTTTATCCAGCAGCGGCGTACCGACCGTATTGGCCTTGTAGTTTATGCAGGGGAAAGCTATACCAAAACCCCAATCACGAGTGACAAGCGCATTGTGCAAAACGCATTGAATGAAATTCGTTTTGATGGAGTGATTAACGATGGAACAGCGATTGGTATGGGCTTAGCCACAGCTGTAAACCGTTTAAAAGACAGTCGTGCTAAGAGTAAAGTGATTATTCTCTTAACTGATGGGGTAAATAACTCTGGTTTTATTGACCCGAAAATCGCTACCGAATTGGCCCTTGAATTTCAAATAAAAACCTATACCATTGGTTTAGGAAGCAATGGAAATGCCCGCGCACCTGTTGGGATTCTTCCCAACGGTAAATTTCAGTATGGCATGACCAAAGTTGAAATTGATGAGGAGTTGCTAAAAACTATTGCTGAAACAACAGGAGGGCTCTATTTTAGAGCAACCGATAATAGCAGTTTGGCTTCCATTTATGATGAAATCAATAAATTAGAGAAAACAGAAATTGAGGAATTTAAATACTACAATTATGAGGAAAAATACCGCGGGCTAGCCCTCCTAGCTATGGTACTTTTATTTGTAGAATGGGTATTGAAAAACAGTATTTTTAGAAGTTTTATTTAATGTATCAACTCGACGACACAAGTTATATTTACGCCTTTGCTTTGCTTCCCCTTTTGTGGCTAGGATTCTTGTGGGTGAGCAATTGGAAAAAGAAAACACAAGCGACCTTTGCATCGTCTAAGATTTTAGATGCATTGAGCCCTAACCGTTCCCGTTTTAAGCCTTTCTTAAAATTAGTGTTGCTCACGCTAGGGTTTAGTTGTTTGGTCATTGCCTTAATCAACCCAAAAATTGGAACACAATTAGAAACAGTTAAACGCGAGGGTGTAGACATTGTTTTTGCTATTGATGTGTCAAAAAGCATGTTGGCAGAAGACATTGCCCCTAACCGTTTAGAAAAAGCAAAGCGCTTAGTGTCTGCCTTGCTAAACGACTTGGCGAGTGATCGTGTTGGAATTATTGCTTATGCTGCGCAAGCAGTGCCACAGCTGCCCATTACTACAGACTATGGGGCGGCAAAAATGTTTCTACAAGCCCTCAATACCGATATGCTTTCATCACAAGGTACTGCCATTGATGCAGCCATTGATCTTTCTTCAACTTATTTTGACGATGAAGAACAAACCAATCGGGTAGTATTTATTCTTTCTGATGGGGAAGACCATGCAGAAGATGGAACAATAGATGCCGCACAACGTGCCAATGCTTTGGGCATAAAAATTTATGGCCTAGGAGTAGGGACAGAGAAAGGAGCACCAATTCCTATTAAACGCAACGGGATTGTAGAAAGCTATAAGAAAGACGAAAACAATGAGGTAGTAATTACCAAGCGCAACCCACAGGTTCTAACGTCTATAGCAGAGTCGACCAATGCCAGTTATCTTGACGGCAATAATACCCAAGCCGTTTTAGATTTTGTGTGGGAAGAACTAAAGCAAATGGAAAAGAAAGAATTTGAAGCCAAAAAATTTGTGAGCTATAAAGATCGCTTTCAGCCTTTTTTGATTGCCGGATTCCTTTTATTTTTGATTGATGTCTTGGTTTTTGAAACACGCACCCAGTGGATTGCCAAATTGAATTTGTTTAATGAAAAAGACGCGACATAAGATGAAAACAAAGCACCTACTTTTTGTGTTAAGTTGCCTACTCCTTTTTTCAACGCAAGCACAAAACAATCAAGAAAACAATTTAATTGCTGATGGTAACGACCTCCAGCAACAAGAATCTTTTGCTGCTGCAGAGGGGGAATACCGCAAAGCCCTATCCATCAATCAAGTAAACCCAAAAGCGCAACACAATATTGGAAATTCACACTACCGTTCCAAAGATTATGCACAGGCCTATCAGCGTTACTTCCAAAGCCAAAAAAACAGTCAAGATAGGGGAGAGAAGCATTTGGCTTATCACAATATGGGAAATAGCTTTATGCAGCAAAAACAATATGAAAAGGCTGTAGAGGCTTATAAAAACGCATTGCGCAACAATCCTACCGATGATGAAACCCGATACAATTATGCGTTGGCCAAAGAACTTTTAGAGAAACAACAACAAGAGCAGGAACAAAACCAAGACCAACAAGACCAGCAAGATCAACAAGATCAACAAGATCAGGAGAATCAGGACGATAAGAACAAAGACGATTCTGAAGGTGATCAAAAAGAAAAACCGTCTGACGATGGTGAGGATGGCGATAACAAGGATAAAAAAGACGATCAGAAAGAAGAAGACGACCAAGAAAAGAATAAAAAGGAACAAGACAAAGACAAAGAACAGTCAAAAGGAGATAAGCAAGAACAAAAACAACCCCCTCGAAAACAAGGGCAACTCTCTCCAGAGCAAGTCAAGAGTTTGTTGGATGCGATGAACCAACAAGAAAAAAATGTTCAAGACAAGGTGAATGAAGAAAAAGTGAAAGGCATTCCCGTAAAAACTAAAAAAGACTGGTAAGCAAGCATGAGAAAAAGACTTCATTTTTTTAGTCTATTTTTTACACTATTCTTGGTGCAGGCTCTCGTTGCGCAAGTTAGCTTCAAGACCAAAGTGAGTAAAAATCGCTTAGGGTTAAACGAACGATTACGTGTAAGTTTTGAGATGAATGAAGACGGAGACAACTTCAATCCACCTTCTTTTGAAGGATTTACTGTGGTGGGTGGGCCCAACCAATCGGTAAGCAATAGTTGGGTGAATGGAGTGCGTAGTTATTCAAAATCATATACCTATTTCTTGAATCCCAACCGAAAGGGAAAGTTAACTATTGGTCAAGCAAGTATTGAAATAAAGGGAGAAGTTTATAAAACAACCCCTGTGTCTGTTCAAGTGACAGAGGCAGTAAATAATCCCAACAGTCCTCAAGCGCGAGCAAATGCCATTGTAGATGATAATTTACATTTGGTTGCTGAGGTTTCTAAATCCAATCCTTATCTCAATGAAGCCATTAGTGTTCAGTATAAATTATATTTCTCTTCTGAAATCAGTGTCTACAATGTGAATGAGGTTGAAATGCCCAAGTACACCGATTTTTGGAGTCATCAAATCCCGATTGAAAAGCTTGAAATTCAACGCGGAGAGTACAAAGGTCAACCCTACAACTATGTGACATGGCGTAAAACTGTGCTCTACCCACAAAAATCAGGGACACTGGTGTTAGCCCCGCTAACGCTCAATGTTTCTGTTGACGTTCCTACGAACCGCAGAGATTTTTTTGGTAATAGGGTCTATCAAAAAACACCAAAAATTGTTACTGCTGGTAAACGAACCATTAAAGTACGTCCGTTACCACTAGCCGGGAGACCGGCCGACTTTGATGGGGCTGTAGGGCAGTTCGATTTAAATGTTCGCTTTAACAAAACTGAATTAAAATCGTCTGAATCTTTTCAAGCAACCGTTAAGGTTTCCGGAAGAGGAAACCTAAAGTTATTTAGTCTCCCAACGTTCAATGCTCCTAGTTCGCTCGAGGTGTATGAACCTGAACACAAAGAAAGGGTGAAAACCAACCTTCTGGGCATGCAAGGGAGTATAGAGGATACGTATACAGTTGTGCCACAGTACCAAGGGAATTACCCGATACCCTCAATAGGCTTTAGTTTCTTCGATCCTGTGAAAGAAGAATACGTACGTTTGCGTTCCAATGAAACTTTAATTGATGTTTATGAGGGACCAGTCGCGGCAACCCCCACGAAAAAGCAAAACACCCCACAAATAAAGTCTCCAGTAACGAGTGAGGCTACCTTTGATTTTATCAAACTAGAGACCGAACTCGTTCCCATTGAAACGACCCCATTGTATGGCTCAAAGCGTTTTTGGTTATGGATACTCTCTCCTTTGGTGCTATTTGTTTTAACGCTTTTAGTGCTCAGAAAAATAGAAAATACGACTGTAGATCCAGTCACACGTAAACAGAAGTTAGCTGCTCGTTTAGCGAAGAAATACCTCAGTTCTGCAAAGAAAGTACTGGGCGATAAAGCACTTTTTTATGATGCGTTAGAACGTGCGCTACACAACTACCTCAAAGCGAAGCTCTCTATTGAAACAACCGATTTTTCAAAAGACCGTATTGCTCGCTTGTTGGAAGAGAAGAAGGCAAGCAAAGAAAATATTTCTGCCTTTATTTCGGTTCTAGAAAAATGTGAAGCTGCTCGATATGCTCCATCAACAGCTGTTCGCATGCAAGAAGATTTTGACCAAGCGTTAACTGTAATCACCGCATTAGATCGAGAAATATGAAAGGGTTAAAAATTGCTTTTTTATTGTTCCCCCTATTGGTTTTTTCTCAAAACCCAACAACGTTGTTTCAGCAGGGGAATGCTGCCTATAATGGCGGAAATCACACCCTTGCAATAGAAAAATATCAGGCTATATTAGGGCAAAATGTGCACAGTGCAGAAGTGTACTTTAACTTGGGGAATGCCCATTATAAGCTGGGAAATGTTGCCGAAAGCGTTTACTATTTTGAACAAGCCAAGCGTCTTTCTCCCAACGATAAAACCATTCAAAACAATGCATCTTTTGCGGGGAACATGACTTTAGACGCCATTGAGGATTTACCAAAAACACAACTCGAACAACTTCAATCAAGTATATTACTTTCATTGAACATAAATCAATGGGCATATTTAAGTATAGTGCTGGCTTGGGTAACCTTAATTCTATTCTTGGTCTACCGATTCAACGGGACAATGCTTTTAAAACGCGTATTCTTTGTTTTTGGGTGCATATTTTTAATTGCTACGCTTGTAAGCATAAGCTTTAGCCAGCAAAAAGCAACCCTCGCAAAACAACAACACGGGGTAATTTTTACCAAAGAAATTGAGATTTGGGGCGAACCCAATAAACGTTCAGAGATTCTATTTTTATTACATGAAGGAACTAAACTTCAAATTGTAGATGCGCTTGAAGGATGGTCAAAGATTCGCATTGCGAATGGTTCTGAAGGTTGGATAGAAAACAGTGCGTTTAAAGCCCTAGACTAATTCTTGAGGCAGTTCTTCTTTATGCTCTAACAACCATTCGAACAAGCTATCTCCAAATACTTTTAATGGCTTATACAGATAAGAATCATCCAGTATTTGCGTGTCAAAATAGTGAAACAAAAATGAAAATTGCTCGATTAGTAGAATCAATGCACTAAGCGCTAGTGCAAATTTGAGCCCTCCGAACAGGGCACCAAAAATCCGATTGATAAAACCCAAAGCAGCCATTTTCAAGACTTTTGTAATGAGTCGAGCCAATAGATTAACCCCAATAATAACCCCGATAAAAATGATTAAAAAAATGACTCCCGAGGGCGGGAGGTGTTCTGCTTGAATAAAGCTGGCCAAAACTCCTTCAAGGGCAGCAGAAAAAAGCAACGCACAAACTACCCCAAGAAGCAAAGCAGCAAGTGAAGCTGCCTCGATGATGAGTCCTTTAAAAAACCCCTTAACCGCACCATAGACAATGAGTCCACCCAAAATCAAATCCAAGTAATTCATAGCCTAAAGATATTACTTTATGCGGGGAGTTGTGACCACAGTTTCGGTATATTTGTTCCATGCAAATGAGCACACGCGATGAGCTACTTAAACGACGTTGGGAGGAACTAATTCAACGTTTGTCCGACACCTTTTCTGATGCAGAAGCGGTAGAAATGGAAGGTGTGCTTTATCTCATTGGTTTACAGGAGTTGGGGAAAATTCATCAGCAATTCAAAAAAGACGACAATGTGAATATCATTCACATTGGTATTTGTACTGTTTTAGAACCCTTTGGCTATTACCGTTTTGATTTTTATGACGACGATGGATGGCCGCATTTTGTTTTGGTGGAAGAACTCCCCGTACTTAAGCCTGGCGAACAAGCCATATTGATGAAGGAAGCCATTGTAGATTACTTCTTAGAAAAAGGGTTGATTCAGTAGGATATTTCTTATTTTTACGCCCATGATTGACAAGGTTAAAGCCCACTTAGAAGAGGTAAAGCAGTTCAATGCAACTACACCAGAAGCGGTAGAAGAATTCCGTATTAAGTATGCTGGAAAAAAAGGAATCCTGAACGGTCTTTTTGCTTCTTTTCGCGAAGTAAAAAACGAGGAGAAGAAAGCCTTTGGGCAAGTGCTCAACGAATTAAAAACAGCAGTTGCAGAAAAAGTTGAAACCCTGAAAGCAGCAGCAAGCAGTAGCAATGCCAATGTTAGCGGACTTGATTTGTCACGTCCCGGCTATCCTGCACAATTAGGAAGCCAGCACCCCTTAACCTTGGTAAAAAATCGTATTGTAGAAATTTTTAATCAAATTGGGTATAACATTTCAGAAGGGCCAGAAATTGAAGATGACTGGCACAACTTTACGGCATTAAATTTACCCGAATATCACCCAGCACGTGACATGCAGGATACGTTTTTTATTCAAACAAATCCTGATATTTTACTGCGTACCCACACTTCTTCCGTGCAAGTGCGCTATATGGAAAACAACACACCCCCTATCAGAACCATATCACCAGGACGTGTTTTTCGTAACGAAGCAATTTCTGCACGGGCACACTGTATCTTTCATCAAGTGGAGGGCTTATATATTGATAAAGATGTTTCTTTTGCCGACTTGAAACAAACCTTATTGTATTTCACAAAAGCCTTATTCGGGAAATCAAAGATTCGTTTACGTCCATCGTATTTTCCTTTTACTGAACCTAGTGCAGAGGTAGATATTTATTGGGGTTTAGAAACCGAAGTTGATTATCGCATTACCAAGGGTACCGGTTGGTTAGAAATCATGGGTTGTGGGATGGTAGACCCTAATGTTTTAACTAATTGTGGAATAGACCCTAAAGAATATTCTGGATTTGCTTTTGGCATGGGGATAGAACGAATTGCCATGCTGCTCTATCAAGTAGGAGATATTCGTATGTTCTTTGAGAATGACTTTCGTTTTCTCGAACAGTTCAAATCTACACTTTAATCAAGCTTTTTACTTAAACGCAGAAACACCTTGTTAGGCGCTTTGTTTTCATATAAAACGGCATAGACCGCATCAATAATTGGGGTGCGCGTTTTAAAATTAATGCTCAATAATTTGGCTGATTTTGTCGCATAGTAACCTTCAGCGACCATTTTCATTTCTGCTTGAGCGGCAACAACAGTGTAGCCCTTGCCAATAAAGTTTCCAAATGTGCGGTTACGACTAAACACTGAGTAACCTGTGACCAACAAATCTCCGAGATAGGCTGAATTGTTGATGTTTCGTTTTAGCTTGTGGACATTGCAAATGTAACGTTTCATCTCGCGAATGGCGTTGCTCATCAAAACACTTTGAAAGTTATCGCCATACCCCAAACCATGCGCAATTCCCGCAGCAATAGCATAGATATTTTTTAGCATGGCTGCATATTCTGTTCCAAAAATATCATTGGATATTTTAGTGCGAACATAGCTGGTGGTGAGTAGTGATGCGACAAACTCTGCTTGTTTTTGGTCTTGACATGCAATGGTGAGGTAGGAGAGTTTTTCCATGGCTACTTCTTCGGCATGACTGGGTCCTGCAATCACTCCAATTTGGTGGTAAGGAACTTGCCATTGGGTATGCAGGTAATCGCCAACAATTTGAAGATTTTCTGGAATAACTCCTTTTACGGCAGAAACGACAACTTTATTTTTTAGGCTGTGGGTTAGCGTTTTTAATTCGCCATCTAAAAAGGCAGCAGGAATACAAAGAATAATAACATCAGCAGTTTCAACAATGCTATTGATATCATTACTTAATGAAAGGCGTTTTTTCTTGAGTTGGGCCGATGAAAGGTAATTCGGGTTACGCCCCCATTTTTTAAGGTGAGCAATAGCCTGTTCGTTGCGCATGTACCACAAGACATTGCGCTTGTTTTCGGTGAGTAATTTAACAATAGCGGTTGCCCAGCTCCCGCCACCAAGAACAGCTACTTTCTTGGTTGTCTTTAAAATGCGATTGCGGATTGCTTTTTGGGGTTGTGCAATCATGTAGAGGGTTTAATTATAACCAAGCATCCCAAGGAATGCGTGATAGTAATAGTATGAGACCAAGGGTGTAGAAAATTCCAATTCGAGAAAATTTCTTTCCGTCTTGTGTTTGGCGTTTGTGCATTGACCAACCCATGGTGATGAGTATTATAGCAATGATATTGGTAAACGGATGTTCCACTAAATAAAGGCGTGTTTGGGCATCTTTCATTACTCCCCCAACGCCTAGTGCACTCCATTGGTCAAACCATGGAGAAACAAAATATAAAATTAACCCCACCAACAATTGAATGTGAGAGAAAATTAAACCGAAAAGGGAAATGCGTAAATCGCGTGCAGTAAATGATTTGTTCCCACGCATGCCCAACAATGCATTGATGCTGGCAAAAATTAAGATAGCAAGGGCGAGATAAGCCCAGTAAGAATGAACAGTTTTTAGTGCAGAATACATAGGGTTATAATTTTTGGTTAAGATACAACTTTCCCCAATTAAAGATCAAAATTAATCCCTTGGGCTAAGGGTAAATCGTCTGAAAAGTTTAGGGTATTGGTTTGTCTTCGCATATAAACTTTCCAAGCATCAGATCCACTTTCACGTCCGCCACCGGTTTCTTTTTCTCCGCCAAATGCACCACCAATTTCTGCTCCAGATGTTCCAATATTAACGTTAGCGATACCGCAATCACTTCCCCAATGGGAAAGGAAGGTTTCTGATTCTTGAATGTTCTGAGTGATAATGGCAGATGAAAGCCCTTGGCGTACATCATTTTGAATTTCAATGGCGTTTTCTACCGCTCCGTGATATTTGATTAAATACAGTAAAGGGGCAAAGGTTTCGGTTTGAACGATAGCAGCATCTGCACCTATTTCGGCAATAGAGGGACGCACATAACAACCGCTTTCAAAGCCTTTTCCAGAACAAACAGTTCCTTTAACAACCCAATTCCCTCCTTGTTCTTCTACCGCTTTTTGAGCGTTGGTATAGTGCGTAACAGCCGCTTGATCAATCAAAGGACCCATGTGGTTATTTTCATCTAACGGATTTCCAATTTTTAGTTGCCCGTAGGCTTGTTTTAAGCCGTTTTTAATTTGGTCATATAGGCTTTCATGAACAATGAGTCTTCGGGTAGAGGTACACCGCTGACCAGCGGTGCCAACTGCGCCAAAAACAGTTCCAATTATGGTTGTTTTTATATTGGCAGATGGGGTAACAATAATGGCATTATTTCCCCCTAATTCAAGGAGAGATTTTCCTAATCGTGCAGCTACTGTTTGTGCCACACTGCGTCCCATTGGTATAGATCCTGTGGCAGAAACCAAGGGGATTCGATGATCTTCAGCCATCCATTTTCCTACTTGTGCATCGCCATTTATTAGGCAAGAAATTCCTTCGGGTAAACCGTTGGCTACAAAAATTTCAGCGGCAATTTTTTGGCAAGCAATGGCACAGAAAGGGGTTTTTTCACTGGGTTTCCAAACACAAACATCACCACATATCCAGGCCAAAGCAGTATTCCAGCTCCAAACAGCAACAGGAAAGTTAAAGGCGGATATAATTCCCACAATTCCTAGCGGATGGTATTGTTCATACATGCGGTGTTTTGGTCGTTCAGAATGCATGGTAAACCCGTGTAACTGACGCGAAAGTCCAACAGCAAAGTCACAGATATCAATCATTTCTTGCACTTCACCTAAACCTTCTTGTAACGATTTTCCCATTTCATAGGAAACTAACTTCCCAAGTGCATTCTTTTTTTCTCTTAGTGCATCACCAAGTTGGCGAACCAGTTCACCCCTTTTGGGCGCAGGAATTTTCCGAAAAGCTAAAAAAGCCTCATGTGCTTGGTCAATGCATCGGTCATATTCTTCTACTGTAATGGTGGAAACTTGACCTATATTTTCCCCATCTACAGGAGAAAAAGAAGTTACTGGCGCCCCAGTACCAAACCAATCTTTTCCTGTTGATCCGCCCTGTGCTTTGGCGTCAATATTGAGTTCTTTTAGTATTTCTGAAATCATGTTTTTCGCTTTTAAATAAATGTACAGTATACTTCTCGTTCATCCAAAGAAAGCGTCTTTAATTCGATTTCATTTAGTTTTATACCTTAGCACCCTAATCATAACTTAAATCATGCGTAAAATCATTCTCTTCCTCGCCTTAGCATTTATTCAATGTGAGCAACCCTCAAAAAAAACTGAACAACAAAACAATGAACCTTCATTTGGAATTGTTATTCATGGCGGTGCAGGAACGATTTTAAAGAAAAATATGACACCAGAACTAGAAAAGGAATACCGCGCTGTTTTGGCACAAGCCATTGAAGTGGGACATGCTATTCTAAAAGAAGGTGGAAGTAGCCAAGAAGCTGTAGAAAAAACCATTCACGTTATGGAGAACTCTCCTTTATTTAATGCGGGAAAAGGGGCTGTTTTAACTGCAGAGGGATACGCTTCTTTAGATGCTTCATTTATGGATGGAAAAAGTTTAAATGCTGGCGCTATTTCTGGCGTACGCCATATTAAAAATCCTATTACAACTGCCATAGCAGTAATGGAGCAATCTCCACACGTAATGCTTTCGGGTAAGGGGGCAGATGATTTTGCTATTTCTTTAGGTTTAGATACTGTTCCGAATAATTATTTTATCACCGAACGAAGAAAAAACGCTCTCAAACGTGTGCAAGAAAAAGAAGCAGCTAAAGTTTCTTTTTACGATCCGTTTATCCGAGACAGTAAATTTGGTACAGTAGGCTGTGTAGCTTTAGATCAAGCGGGAAATCTAGCGGCTGGTACGTCAACTGGAGGAATGACCAATAAAAAATGGGATCGTATTGGAGATGCACCTATTATTGGTGCTGGAACGTATGCGAACAATACTAGTTGTGGTGTTTCTGCTACTGGATGGGGTGAGTTTTTCATCCGTTCAGTTGTAGCACATGATATTGCTGCGTTAGTTGAATACAAAGGAATGGATATCACTAGTGCAGCAAAAACAGTCTTGCAAAAAGTTGCTGATCTTGGTGGTGACGGAGGAGTAATTGTTCTTGATCGTGAGGGGAATGTAGCCATGGAGTTTAATACTGCGGGCATGTACCGCGCACATATGGATGCACAAGGCAATCAGAATATTATGATTTACAAAGATGAGTAAACTACTTCCTCCATATTATGCTGTTATTTTCACTTCTACCTTAAGTCATGAAAAAGAGGGGTATGAAGAAATGGCAAATAAAATGGAAGAAATAGTTCAAAACCAACCTGGTTTTTTAGGGATGGATAGTGTTCGTGCCCAGCAAGGAATCACCATTTCATACTGGGAATCGCTTGAAGCAATTGATTTATGGAAGTATAATGAAGCCCATAAAAAAGCCAAGTCGTTGGGTAAAAATAAATGGTACAGAACATTTGATATAAAGATCTGTAAAGTCCTCAAATGATCTCAGTTAAATATACATACTTGAGGAGGTAATTTTTTGACTGTTAAATCGTGTTATTTGTTAGTAGAACAACCTACTAATATGAACTTTATATGGCTGGTATGGAGTTAGAAGATTTCAACAAATCGATTGAAGTCATTGGAAAGAAATTGAGAGAATTAAGAATTTCGGCAGGATACAGAAGCTACGAAGTGTTTGCTTGGGAAAACAGTTTGAGCCGAATTCAATATTGGAAAATGGAGCAAGGGACAAATTGCACGCTCAAAAGTCTGCACAAGATTCTAAAAATTCACGAAATCTCCTATCAAGAGTTTTTCTCTTTGATTGATGACAATGAAGCATTGTAGTAACGCGGGTCACCTGTAACTTCTTTCCCAATCCAGGGAGGAAGTTCAATTTGAACATGTTCATGTTCAAGTTCAACTTCTGCTATAATTAATCCTTGGTGCTCTCCTTCAAAAACATCAACTTCAAAAATGAATCCCTGATGTTTTATAAGGTAACGGGTTTTCTCAATAACAACGGGAAGCGCTAGTTTCAAGAGGGCAATGCCTTCTTGTAATGGGAGTTCTTTTTCCCATTCATATCTACTCATGCCCGAAGCATTTGACGCTCCTTTAATGGTGATAAAACTTTTTTTGTTTTTAATCCTTATCCGTACCGTACGTGCAGGATCTTTGGATAGGTATCCTTGCTTAATTTTATCGTGCTGATAAGCCAATTTTATAAAATCAGTAGATTGGACCAAAAACTTGCGTTCTATTTCTACCATTCGTGTTTTTTTTCAGACCAGAAGATATGTAATTTTAACCTATGGAGGAGGTATTCTTGGAACGGAAAATAATTCATGTAGATATGGATGCATTTTATGCTTCTGTAGAACAGTTAGATAACCCTTCATTACGAAACAAACCGATAGCTGTTGGCGGGGGAGGTTCGCGAGGAGTAGTTGCTGCTGCAAGTTATGAAGCGCGAAAATTTGGTGTGAGAAGCGCTATGAGTGGAATTATTGCTCAACGTAATTGTCCTGAACTAATTTTTGTGAAACCGCGCTTTGATCGCTACAAAGAAGTCTCCATGCAGATCAGGGAAATATTTCATGAATATACCGACCTAGTTGAACCTCTTTCGTTAGACGAGGCATATCTTGATGTAACGCAAAACAAGAAACAGCTATTTTCTGCTACCAAGATGGCAGAAGAAATAAGGGCAAAAATTTTATCTAGAACAGGCCTAACAGCTTCTGCAGGAATTTCAACGAACAAGCTTGTTGCAAAAATCGCCAGTGATTACAATAAGCCCAACGGACAAAAAACTGTTCCTCCCGAGGAAGTCATTTCTTTCTTAGAAGCTTTAGACGTTCGAAAATATCATGGGATCGGTAAGGTAACAACCAAGAAAATGTATGCCTTAGGAATCTATACAGGAAAAGAGTTAAAAGAAAAAAGTCTCGAGTTTTTGTCTAGCCATTTTGGAAAAGCGGGGGGCTATTATTACAATGCTGTAAGAGGCATTCACACCAGCGCAGTTAAACCAACACGAACGCCAAAATCTATGGGAGCAGAGCGAACTTTTTCTGAGAATTTAACGAGCGAGTTGTTTTTAGAAGAAAAAATAAATGCGGTGGCCGACGAACTAGACAAACGAATCAAAAGGAATAAAGCCTCTGGGAAAACAATTACCTTAAAAATAAAGTACAGTGATTTTACATTACAAACCAGAAGTAAGACACTACCCTTTTTTATCGCCGATAAAAGTATGATTATAGC
>WTJU01000117.1:0-3806 GCA_011526285.1 Candidatus Arcticimaribacter sp. | reverse complement strand
GCAATGGTGTTTACTTGCTCTACTGTTTTGTCAGTGCTTTCAAATTTGTCATAATAGAAGGCTTTTACTCCCCATAGTAAATTGAGTTGAGAAAGAATGATCTTATTGGAAGTGAAAACCAAAATGTGCGCCTTGGGTCGCCATGCTGATATTTGAAAGGCAGTGTAACCACTGTTTGTCAAGGTACATATTGCAGTTGCATCAATTTCATTGGCCATATTCGCCGCGTGGTAACAAATTGATTTGGTAATGAAACGTTTTGTGCGAATGGAAGGAGGACTTTGCGGAACTTTAATTAAAGGTGAATTTTCAACACTTTTCAATATCGAAGTCATGGTTTCAATTACTTGAACTGGATATTTTCCTACAGAGGTTTCCCCGGAGAGCATTACAGCATCTGCACCGTCCATTACTGAGTTGGCAACGTCATTTACTTCTGCACGAGTAGCTGTAAGGCTATCAATCATTGTTTCCATCATTTGTGTTGCAATGATTACAGGAATACGGGCTTTCTTAGCGCGATTAACCAGTTGTTTTTGAATTAATGGAACTTCAGCAGCTGGAACTTCTACTCCAAGATCTCCCCTCGCAACCATTAATCCATCAGAATAAGCAATGATTTTATCAATGTTTTCAAGTGCTTCTGGCTTTTCAATTTTAGAGATGATTGGTATTTTATGATCGCTGTGTTCTTCGATTAGTTTACGAAGATCAATAAGGTCGTCGCTATTGCGAACAAATGAAAGGGCAATCCAATCTACATTTTGTTGAATAGCAAAGATGGCATCTTTCACATCTTTATCAGTCAACGCAGGGAGTGAAATATTGGTATTGGGAAGGTTTACCCCTTTTTTAGATTTAAAGGGTCCACCCTGAAGCACCTTTGCAGTTACTTTTTCTGTTTTATCTGTAGCTGTAACTTCAAAAATCAGTTTTCCATCATCTAAAAGGATACGTTCGCCAGGAGTTACATCTCTGGGGAATTGTTGGTAGGTCATGTAAGCTTTTTGAGCATTCCCTACAAAAGGGGCTGTGGTAATAAATTCTACAGTGTCTCCTGCTTCGACCACTGCTCCTTCTTCAATTACCCCAACCCTAAGTTTAGGTCCTTGTAAATCTGCGAGAATGGAAGTATAGGTTTTGTGTTTTTCGCTTAAAGATCGAATGATACGAATGCGTTCTGCAACATCATCATGGTCGGCATGAGAAAAATTAATGCGAAATACATTGACTCCAGCAAGCATCATTTTTTCAATGACTTCTTCACTTGAAGAAGCTGGCCCAAGGGTCGCAACAATTTTGGTCTTTTTTATCTTCGGCATTAGTCAAAAATTAAATTTGGATTCTGTTTTATTTTAGTATCAGTTATAGGGTAGATTAGTTGAATCTCTCCCATGTTTTGAATACGAGTTAATGTAGGTTTATCAATGCTTTCTTGGGGTACTTTTAAAAAATAGTTGACCTGAGATAGCGCATCGATGAGTGTTTTTTTCTGCTCAGTTTTTAAGGAGAATAATACTTCCTCTTCTGTTTCTTTTTTAGAGAACACATAGTGATTTGCGATTAGTTCCCAAGCAGGACTTTCATTTGTTGATGACCACACGTAACGATTAAAAAAAGGCTGATCGCTTTGTGGGTCAATCTGCTCCGTTGCATTTTTGAACTTTATATTTAATTTTTGATTGAGTTTATAGGCCAATAAATAGCTCTCAATAGGGCTATGCAGGGCGAACAAATCCATTGATTCTTCTTCCTCGAAATCAGTAATTAGAAAGCGTTTCATTGCTATGGTCAATCGAAAATAGGGAGCTGTTTAATTCAGTGTGAAAGTACAATAAATTGAGGAAAAACAGGCAGTGGTTGGAATATTTTAATTAATGATTTTCATTATTTTACATGCGCGTTTTGCCGCTTTTTCTTCGGCTTTTTTCTTTGATACAGCCCGAACTTTCACCAACTGTTTCTCGTTTATTCTCAATTTGCAGTAGTAATTAATGTCAGCATCCTTACTCTCCTCTTTGTCTGTAGAAAAGTCAACAACTACCTTTTCTTTCTGTCCCCACTCAATCAGAACGCTTTTGTAGGAAATGATCTCCTTTTTTACGTCTAATAAAGAAACATGGGGGTCAATTATGAGTTTAAACACCACTTTTTTGCATTGCTCATAGCCTTTGTCAATAAATACTGCACCAATTAAAGCTTCTAGTAAATTCCCGTAAATATCATCGCCAAAGAGTTCTTTTTTTCCGGTACAGATGAGATGATCAAGCAATTTAAGTTCTTTACCGATGCTATTTAGTTTCTCGCGACTAACTATTTTTGAGCGCATACGGGTAAGTTCGCCTTCGTCGTCTTCCCTAAGCTCACTGTACAAATAGTTGGCTACTACAGTTCCTATAGCCGAGTCTCCCAAGAATTCTAAACGCTCAAAGTTCACATATACCCCTTGATCATTTTTAGTGTTCATTGATCGGTGGGTAAATGCTGTTTGGTAAACAGACTTATTTCTGGGAGAATAGCCCAAATAGCCTTTCAAAACTGCTTCAAACGAAGGTGATGATTTTTGCTTGGACCAAATTTTCGGAAAGAATTGCACACAGCAATTTACTCAATTTCTTTGAACACTACACACGCATTGTGTCCGCCAAAACCGAAGGTGTTGGACAGGGCAACTTTAACGTCGCGTTTTTGTGCTTTTCCAAAGGTAAAGTTGAGTTTTTGATCAATATTTTCGTCTGCCGTTTGGTGGTTAATGGTTGGTGGAACCATTTTATTGGTAATTGCCAAGATTGAGGCAATGGCTTCTACAGCACCAGCAGCACCTAATAAATGACCTGTCATTGACTTGGTCGAATTGATATTGATATTGTAAGCATGTTCTCCAAAAACTTCCAAAATTGCTTTTGATTCTGCAATATCACCCAGTGGAGTAGAAGTACCGTGCATGTTGATAGCATCTACATCTGTAGGGTTGAGGTTAGCGTTTTTCAAGCAATTAAGCATAACTGCTTTTGCACCCAAACCATCAGGATGTGGAGCTGTCATATGATGCGCATCGGCAGACAGTCCACCACCAGCTAATTCGCAATAAATCTTCGCTCCTCTAGCTTTTGCATGCTCATATTCTTCGAGTATTAATGCGCCAGCGCCTTCACCTAGAACAAAGCCATCGCGGTCTTTGTCAAAAGGTCTAGAAGCTGTGGCAGGATCATCATTTCGCGTGGAAAGGGCATGCATGGCATTAAATCCACCAATACCTGCATAAGTCACTCCAGCTTCAGAGCCTCCAGATACAATTACATCAGCATGACCTAATCGAATATAGTTCAATGCGTCAATAATGGCATTTGAGGAAGAGGCACAAGCAGACACAGTAGCGAAGTTTGGCCCTCGATAACCGTGTTTGATGGAGATCATGCCGGGAGCAATGTCAGCAATAAGTTTAGGAATAAAGAAGGGATTGAAGCGCGGTTTTAGGTCATTGTTCGCGAAGTTCAATACTTCATTTTGAAATGTTTCGAGTCCTCCAATTCCAGCACCCCAAATCACTCCAACGCGGTCTTTGTCCACATTATCATCTGTGAGGTCTGCATCTGCAATTGCTTCATCAGAAGAGACAATTGCGTATTGAGAAAAGCGATCTTGTTTTCTCGCTTCTTTGCGATCAAAATAATCTAAGGCATTGAAACCTTTAAGTTCGCAAGCAAATTGGGTCTTGAATTCTGAGGCATCAAAATAGGTTATGGGGGCGGCTCCGCTTTTGCCAGAAACGAGTCCCTCCCAGTAGGAAGGGACAGTGTTTCCGA
>WTJU01000116.1 GCA_011526285.1 Candidatus Arcticimaribacter sp. | reverse complement strand
AAAATAAGTTAAAAAAAAACTATACAAAAAACATACAAGGGTGTGTGTTTATAGAATTTGATGCGTTGTTTAAAATTCAACATATAAAACACTTAAAACACTGTAAAAAAGCATAATAGAATGAAATCGTAGACTATAAATGTTCATTTTTTACGTTCCTTTTCATGAAGTATTGAAAATATACATTTTAAGAATATTTAGCTAGCGTTTAATTTTAAATTAATATGTTTTTAGGCCTAATTGTTGTGAAATTATATAGTTGTTTTTGGTGTTTTCGATTGTTTTTTTTGAGAAAAATCAATCACATATTTAGAAAAATTGACACGATAATATTCTTATCTGTTTCGAAGAAAAAAACGGTAATTATTTTTTTTGTAGTTCATGTTGGAATGCTAAGATAACCCCATTGGTCCATCCAAAACCATCTTGAACTTCATATTCTCCACCTCCGCTCAACAAGCTCATATCTTCTACATTGTATTTTTCAAGAAGTCTCCCTGTTCGTTGGTATACTTTGGTTGTTAAGTTAACCCAACGGTTAGCAATTGTATTTGCTAATGATTGATGGCCATAGTGTTTTAAACCTACATACGTCATCCATTGTAAGGGCGCCCACCCATTAGGGGCATCCCATTGCTGCCCTGTTGTTTGAGTGGTGGTTATTACTCCACCTTCTTTTAAAAAGTCTTTTTCAATGCGAATTGCACAAGCATTTGCTTGCTCTTTTGTTGCAAGTCCAAATGCTAAGGGGAAAATTCCTGCTAATGTGAGTGCAGGGGTGCATGAAAGGTTTTGTGTGTTTAGGTCATGAAAAAATTGTGTTTCAGCATTCCAAAAATGGGTTTGTATTGCAGTCTTTCTCTTTTGTGCAAGGTTGTTGTATTTTTTTGCGGACTCCCTATCACCCTTTAGCTGTGCTGTATCACTTAAGGTTCTTTCTAGTTCATATAACAAACAATTTAAATCTATTGGAATGATTTCTAGGGTATTTATTGTACCTAGGTTGTCTATTTTTTCAAGCCAGCGTGAGCTAAAATCCCAACCTGATTCGCAGGCAGCTCTTAAGTTTCCAAATAAGGATTTGGGTGATTGTTCACTAACTTTAGCCTCTTCAAGATCGGTTTGGTACATTTCAGCACGTGGGCTTTGATTCTGATCATAGTAACGATTTAAAATACCATGCGGTGTTAAAACACAATGTTCATTTGTAGGGTTTTGCGCATTTACTTTTTCTTTGCCATGCATCCAGAAAAGGTACTCTGTTTCCATTTCTTGGTAGTACTCAGCTAGAATGTTTGGTCCTTTTTCTTCTGCTAGTAAGCGAACCATTAAACTGAAAAAAGGAGGTTGAGAACGTCCAATAAAGTAGCTTCTATTTCCATTTGGTATGTAGCCAATAGTGGAAATTAAATGTGCGAAGTTCTTCACCATATTTTCAATCATCTCACAACGTCCGCTGTGCTTTAACCCAAGTTGAGTGAAGTAACTGTCCCAGTAGTAAATTTCATTGAAACGTCCCCCAGGAACAATGTATGGATGGGGGAGAGCTAAGAGTGAACTTCCTGATATCGATTCATCTTTTTCTCTGGTCAATACGTCCCATAAGCATTCGATATGTTCACGCACTGAACGATTGGTGTCGCTTTTAAACTGTGTTGTGCGTGACGGATTCGGTTTAAAGTATTTTTCAAAAAATGCTTTAAGGTTAAAATTCTTGTGGTGTCGCTCTTTTCGATAGGCAGTTAAAATAACCTCTGGCGTGGCAAGGGGTAAAGCATCTGCAATTATTTTACCGTCTGACCACAATTTGCTAGCATGTAAATCAACAAACAGTTCTTCGAAAATTTGATCGGGTGCAGCAGGTTGCTTCATGAATTTGATTCGTTTTTGGTGAGTTTTTTCAATGCCAATAGGGCCACCAAAAGTGCACTTATAGGAATTAAGGTATAATAAAACCCTTGTTCAGGACCAATATCGGCAAACAGGTAACCCATTGCACGTGAACCCAAGGTGCCTCCCAAAGCAGAAAAAATAATGATGAGTCCTACCATAGGACTGTGAAGTTTTTTTGGTAATGCAGTGAGTACGGCTGAATTAAGCAATGGGTAGATGGGTGATATGAACAAGCCTACAAGCGGAAATGCATAGGCCAAAAGCGGGACTTCACTCAATTTGTTTGTACCCGAACTTACTACTCCCATTGCTACAGTTTTTGGCAATACAAAAAGTACCATTACGATTGCCAATACAATACAGCCTGCTGTAACATAAAACCATGAAAAGCGTTGTGCCAAATAACCAGCAATTAAACGACCTACCCCCAGAGAAATGGCAAAAATACTCGCCATCATGATGGATACATTTTCTGAGAGGGCCAAAACTTCTTTGTTAAAGGTGGGGAGCCAAGTCATGATACCTTGTTCTACCATAACAAATAAAAAGGCGGCCAGAATAAAAATGATGACTAAAAGTTTAGCAATCAATGAAAACATTTGTTTGAAATCGTCTAAAAGATCAGTTCCTGGAATTTCTTCTCCTTCATCAAAAGGTGCATTGAGTAATAGGAGAAAAGATAAAAAAGCTAATCCGGCTAAAACCCAGTAAACATTCAGCCAAGCATCAGGATTCCCCGCTGTGTTAAAGGCTGGAAAAAGAAAATAGGCTAGCGCAATTCCAAACATGAAGACGCCCTCAATGCTACTCATTAAACTGCTATGCTCATTGTCATTTTCTGTTACTAAACCAATGGATGCATAAACAGATACCTTTATGAGTGCAAAGGCAGCACCAACACATGCAAACAAAACTTTGGCGGCAAAAAAGGAGTTGCCAAAGACCATAAAAACACAAGCAAAACTCACGAGGCCCAAGGCGGCTAACATGGCTTTTTTGTATCCAATTCGCGGTAGAAAAGACGCGATAAAAAATGAGACAATTGCAATAGGCAGATCTTTATATGCCTCTAAAATACTTGCTTCTACTTCTCCAACTTGATAACGGTTGATGGCTTTTAGTATGACTATACCAACACTGTTGAGTAGAATGGCAAAAACAAAATAGTTTACGTAAAGTGAGAGTTTAATTCCAAAGGATTTCATGTAAATCGGTTTCAATTTTCTCTAAAATACTTGTTTTTCCCCTATCAGTCGTTGATGAACTTTAAAAAAATAAGCGAAGGGGAAACAAATCTTTTTTTTACTTTCGACCTCATTATCACTTTAATCATGCTCAATTTCTTATGAACTATTTCCTCAATCTACTGCGCATCTTTTTTCTAGGCCTTCTTTTGATCTTCCTTTTATTTGCAGGCTCTTATTTCTATTTGAACAAGACACTTCCCACAGGCGAAAAAGGAGCTGCGGCAGATCAATTGGCAAATCAAATGCTAGAAGCCATGGATTATGAGGCTTACAAAGAACTCAACTATATCGAGTGGACGTTTTCGAGTTTAGGCCGAAAAAGACACTATAAATGGCAGAAGAACAAAGGCTTGTGCACAGTTTCTTGGGATAGTATTTCAGTCAAACTCAATACCACAAGAATAAAAAAATCTACAGTTAGCGTGAACGGATTGCCTTATGTTGATAAAAGAAAGGATGAATTTATACGTTCAGCAGAAGCAAAATTTAATAATGATACCTTTTGGCTTGTAGCTCCTTACAAGGTATTCGATGTAGGTGTAGAACGTCGTTTAGTGCGGGTGAATGACAATGAAAACGCACTCTTGGTTACTTATACATCTGGAGGATCAACCCCCGGAGATTCCTACTTATGGTATTTGGATGAAAACCAACGACCAGTAGGTTTTGAAATGTGGGTAAGTATCGTTCCCATAGGGGGGCTCCATGCCACATGGAACCAGTGGGAAAAGACCAAGAATGGTGCTTATCTACCTTTATCACATAAACTTCTTTCCTTAGACCTGTCGATTGAGAATCTCAGAACAAATTGATGGTTTCCAATAAAGATTATTCACCTAAGGTTTATCAATAGCCCGGGTGGGATCAGTTTAAAACGCAACATTTTAACAAAAGGCAGGGAGCTATATGTTGTGTATATAACATTTTGATTCTATATTATTGTAATAACGAATTAAACTACCTACAACATGAAGATTTTTACCGATGGTTTTTTTTCGGTGGATCCAGATCACGGTTTTTTACCCATTAAAGAACCTTTGTCCACGCTCCCCCTTAAATATGAACGCTTGCAAGGATTGTTAGAGGAAATGCCTATTAAAAAAGCGGATGAGTCTTCTGGCTTACTTGCGGTTGAGTTTGCTTTTGAACAAGCCGTGCTGAAGCTACCCAATTACCTGAATGAGGTAAAGCAGGAAAATGATCCTTTTATCTTGGCAGCACTTTTTCGTTCGTATAGTTTTGTTACTTCTGCCTACACTTTAGCACCTGCTCACCACCATTATTTGAAAACAGGGAAATATGGAAAAGCAAACAATGTCTTACCAAAGAACATCGCTCAGCCCTATGTAGCAGTAGCTGAAAAGTTAGATGTTTTTCCTTGGTTGGACTATCACTATGCTTATTCTTTAGGAAACTATCAAAAAATTAAAAAAGACCAAGGATTTGAATGGACGAATTTAGCCATGGCAGCTAAATTTTCAGGAATGGATGATGAGCGTGGGTTTATAATGCTTCATGTAGATATAAACCAATATTCTCCTGATTTAGTCAACGCAGTATTTGGGGTAACCAAAACTGAAGATGAGCGCTTAAATGAATCCATATCCCTTATGGCAAGTACTTTGAATAAAATGAATGAGAGGCGGAAGTTAATGTGGCAAGCTTCACGCTGGAAGCATTATAATGACTTTCGCGTTTTCATTATGGGGGTGAAAGGGAATGATGCTATTTTCCCAGATGGTTTGCTATACGAAGGAGTCTGGGACAAGCCCCATGCCTACCGCGGTCAAACAGGAGCACAAGACAATATTATTCCTACTGCTGATATTGCTAGTGGGGTAATTCACTACTATCCAGAGAATCAATTAACAAGTTATTTAATGGATTTACGCCAGTATAGGCCTAAATGTGTGCAGCAGTTTTTTAAGGCTTTGACTGAAGCAATGGAACAAAGACCGCTTGTAGATCATCTTAAATCTGAACACAATTTCGATGGGATGAAGCATTTAATGCAGGTTTATGAAGAAATTTATTTGTTTAGAAATGGACACTGGCAGTTTGTTCAGAAATACATAATGCAAAACACCGCCTACCCAAAAGCAACAGGGGGTACACCAATAACTTCATGGATTCCCAATCAAATTAAGGCTGTATTAAAAGCCATGCATGTTCTTGCTGAAGCCTTAGCCGGAAGTCCTGATTGGGATAAAACCACGTGGCAAGAGGGTTTTGATAGAAAAGTGAAACTATTGAATAAACAATTGGCAATTGTCGCAATTGATGCATTTGATCCAGAAGCGATTTTTAAACTTAACCTATCGCATGGTCTTCGAGATTTTTGAGCTAAATTAACTCCTTGAACAGTTTATTTTTTGATGTTAAGCCAATCATTTATTGCACTAATCATAGTCTTTTTTACAGTACTTATAGTCCGCCTTTTGGAACATCAAAAATCATCAGGCATAAAGAAAATTCTTCAATGGATTCCACCTATTTTATTTGCCTACATTATACCTGCTTTAGTATGTTTAGTTATTGGTGTAGACCTTAGTGGCGCTGAGATACACCAATGGAGTAAAGAATATATAATACCATTAGCAATAGTGACCATAATGTCATCCATGTCATTAAAAGAGTTACGTCTAGTGGGTATCAAACCTATAGTGCTTTTCGTTGGTGGTTCATTCATTATTGCTTTGCTTCCTGTTGTATTAACGTTAACTGTGCAATTTGTGTCACCTGAAATTGGAGAAAAATTTATTGAAGGTGAGTTGTGGAAAGGTCTTATCCCTCTTGTAGGGAGTTGGATAGGAGGAAGCACAAGTCAACTCGTTTTAAAGGAGTATGTAGGAACAAGCGAAACCCTTTTTCTTTCTGTTTTAATTTTGGATAATATTCTAGTAAATCTGTGGACAATTCTAATGTTCCAATTAATAAAACAAAGTGGGAAAATTGACTCAAAACTTGGGATAGCAACAGAAAATATTAAAACCTTTAGCCTAGATGAAGTTGAGGGTAAGAAAGATGGGTATAGAACGTTATTCATTATTTTTTTGATACTTATAGCAATGATAATCATAGAACTACCCTTTATAGGTATTATAGTAATATTATCTCTTACAGGCTTATTTCTAGGAAATTTCTTTAGGTTTTGGCATCATCAGTGGTGTTTACGGTTAGGTTCATTGTCGATAATTACGGTTATGGCAATTTTGGGATTAAAGTTAAACTTTGGCGCTTTCAATTTACCTGTTACTTTCATTGTGGTCGTATTAACTTGGCTAATTCTACAGTTCATTGGTTCATTGGTTTTAGCCTACTATTTAAAAATTTCTATGGTATGGGTGCCAATTTCAAGTATGGCCAATTTTGG
>WTJU01000115.1 GCA_011526285.1 Candidatus Arcticimaribacter sp. | reverse complement strand
GGATCATTTGCTTCCTCCTACTCCAAATACAACGAAAACAGTTCATTTTTTCTTAAGCAGTTTAATTTTGCGGGCGCTAGTTTTCATTATGACACAAGTTTACGCTACACGAGTCTAGCTTCTTCCTACAACATCTACAAACGTGCAGACGATTTGCGCAATAACCGTAAAGAGCTAATTAATGTATTTTGGCAGTATGTGAATCGTGAACAAAACAACGACAACATCAACAACCCAAACTACAACATTACGGGAATGAATTACATCATTTCCAACAAGGGAGCCCTCGACCATTTCACCTTAAATGCGCGTTTTGAAGCGAGTTCGAAATTTGGAAAATTTAATTTTACCACAGAATACCGACACCTCATGCGAAGCGGAAGACAATGGTCCCTTCGTCTCTTTGCAGGAAAGTTTTTATGGCGAAATAACTTAAACACGCAGTTCTTTGACTATGCGCTTGATCGCCCTACCGACTACTTGTTTCAATACAATTACTTTGGTCGTTCAGAAACCTCAGGCGTTTACAGTCAGCAATTTATTCCCGCAGAAGGAGGCTTTAAATCTCGCTTTGAACAACCCTATGTTGATGATTTTTTAATTACCCTAAACACAAGTATTGGACTTTGGAAATGGATTGAAGCCTATGGAGATATTGGCTACATGAATCAACAAAACCAAAAGGCCCGTGTATTATTTGACAGTGGGTTTAGAATAAATCTTGTCCCCGACTTCTTAGAACTTTATTTCCCCACCTACAACAGCAACGGATTTCAAATGCAAGGACCCCGTTACCATGAAAAAATACGTTATGTAGTTGTTTTCGATCCACAAACCCTTGCACAGCTCTTTTCAAGAAAGTGGTTCTGATACTTTACCCGAGGCTTCTTTAATTTTTTGTAAATTCGTGCAACGAAATTATTTCCATGCCCGAAACCAAAGAAGTAGTTATTCCTAGCCTGTCCTTTGACGCATTCAAAGACCAACTCCTATCAGATTACCGTATTATTGTATTGAGTCGTGAATGCAGCTTGTTAGGCCGAAAAGAAGCCCTAACCGGTAAAGCAAAATTTGGCATTTTTGGTGACGGTAAGGAACTCCCCCAACTGGTTTTAAGCCGTTATTTCAAGAAAGGCGATTTTAGAGCGGGCTATTATCGTGATCAGACCATTTTAATGGCGCATGATTTACTCACCCCCCAACAACTATTTGCTGCCTTGTATGCGCATCCAGACTTAGAACAAGAACCCATGTCTGGCGGACGCCAAATGGGCGCGCATTTTGTCACCCGTAGCCACGATGAGAAGGGCAACTGGCTTGATCTCACAAACCAATACAACCACAGCTCAGACATATCTCCTACTGCAGGTCAAATACCACGTTCAATAGGTTTGGCACAAGCCTCTAAAATATACCGTGCAATAAGCATAGAAGGAAGCGAGAAATTTTCTGAAAACGGAAATGAGATTGCTTGGGCAACTATTGGGAATGCATCAACCAGTGAAGGAATTTTTCTTGAGGCTATGAATGCAGCTGGTGTCTTGCAAATTCCTTTAGTTATGAGCGTATGGGATGATGGCTATGGCATATCGGTTGGGAATGAGAAACAAACCACAAAAGCAAGTATTTCAAAAGCATTGGCAGGATTACAGCGTACAGCCAAAGAAAAAGGAGTTGAAATACTTAGGGTGAACGGTTGGGATTATGCCGCCCTTAACGCCACCTATGAGAAGGCTGAAAAATTAGCCCGTGAAGAACATATACCCGTACTCATTCACGTAGATGAACTCACACAACCGCTAGGTCATTCCAGTTCTGGTTCACACCAACGCTATAAGTCGAAAGAACGACTTGAATGGGAAGAAGACTTTGACTGCAACAAAAAAATGCGTGAATGGCTTCTGGAGAAAAACATTGCTACAGCCAAAGAATTAGATCAACTGGAAAAAGCGTGTAAAGCAGAGGCAAAAGAAGCCCGTTTAGCCGCTTGGAAAGCCTATCAGGCACCCATAAAAACAAAACAAAAAGAACTTTTAGGGCTCCTTCCAAAATTGAGTAAGAGCAGTGCCAATGCTCCAGGCATACAACTCCTGAATACTGCGTTAACACAGAAAAACGAACTGACCTATAAAGATTTGCTTCATCATGGTAGAAAGGCATTGCGCATCTCGGCAAGCTATCCATCGACAGATCGCGAGCAGTTAAAACAATGGGTCAATGCCCTTCAAGACGCCCTAAAGCCAAAAATGCATTCTCACTTATACAGTGAATCAGATTATCAACTACAAAACATAACACCCATACCCCCCACCTATGGTAGCGATGGGGAAAAAGTAGATGGTCGCATTATCATACGTGATAATTTTAAAGTATTGTTCGAAAAAAAATCAAATGTTTTGCTCTTTGGTGAAGACGTTGGTAAGATTGGAGATGTCAACCAAGGCGCAGAAGGTTTACAAGCCCTATATGGAGAAACACGTGTGTTTGATACAGGTATTCGTGAAGCAACCATTATCGGACAAGGGATAGGTATGGCGCTAAGAGGCTTACGCCCAATAGCCGAAATACAATACCTCGACTACGTTTTGTACTGCCTCCATACCTTAAGTGATGATTTGGCTTCCTATCTCTACCGTACCGTTGGGCAACAAGCCGTACCCTTGATTATACGAACACGTGGTCACCGCTTAGAAGGAATATGGCATAGCGGCTCCCCAATGGGTGGATTGTTACACCTGCTACGGGGCGTAAACATCCTTGTTCCTAGAAACCTAACACAAGCCGCTGGTTTTTACAACACCCTACTTGAAGGAGATGAACCGGCTATAGTAGTAGAATCATTAAATGGTTATCGCCTTAAAGAAGACAAACCAACAAACTTAGGTGAGTTCCGTGTTCCTGTTGGTAAAGTCGAACTGCTTCGTGAAGGAGAAGATATTACATTGGTTTCTTATGGTTCTACCCTGCGTTTGGTTGAAGATGCAGCCAAAGAATTAGCTTTGTATGATATTGATGCAGAAGTAATTGACATACAGTCATTAATACCCTTTGACTTAACAAAAGACATCAAGAAAAGCATCGCTAAAACCAATCGATTACTCGTTATCGATGAAGATGTACCCGGAGGGGCTAGTGCCTATATTCTCCAGCAGTTACTTGATGAACAGGAGATTTTTCCATTGCTCGACAGCACGCCATCAACCTTAACTGCCAAAGCACACCGCCCTGCATATGGTTCAGACGGTGATTATTTTTCAAAACCCTCTGTAGACGATATTGTTGAAAAAGTGTATGAAATGCTTCACGAGAGTGACCCTAGTCGTTTCCCAGTGCTTTAAACCGATACAATTTTTAATACCATTTCTTTCATCAACTCCTCAAGAGGTAAATTACTCGCTCCCACCCCTTTGCTTTTTAAATCATATTCATTTAAAAGCTGTAAAACCTTAGCAGTTTGGCGCATAGAGTATTTTTGGGCTGCGGCTTGGTAATCTTTCACAAAATAGGGCGATACCCCCAAAACCCTAGGAGCATCAGCAGGGTTCTTAATTCCGTGGAACATAAAGAGTTTTTGGAAAAAGTTAAAGACTACTGAAATTGTTAAGGGAAATGGATGCTGCGAAGGATTATTCCCCATGTATTTTACAATTCGGTAGCACAAAGCCAGATTTCTTTGGCCTAAAGCATTCTGTAATTCAAAACTATTAAAGTCTTTGCTATAGCCAATATTTTGCTCAATCACTTCTGGGGTGATTTCTGTACCAGAGGGGACCGAATTGGTAAGCTTTTCTAACTCTTTATCTATCTTCCCTAGATCACTCCCCAAAAAAGCGACCAACATTGCCAGTGCTTGGGGCTGAAAACTAAATCCATACCCCTTTCCTCGCTGTTCTATCCACCCTCCTACTTGATTGTCATACAAGGGTTTTGTTTCTAAAATTTGCCCGTTACTGGCTATCGCTTTATAGACTTTTTTACGTTTGTCTAATTTCTTGTGTTTGTAGCACAATACAAGAACAGACTGCGGTTGTGGCGCAGCACAGTAGCTTGCCAATTGGTCTATACTCCTATCGAGGTATTGTGCCTCTTTCACTACAATTAACTGGTGCGCACCCATCATTGGAAAGCGCTTCGCGGCTTCCACGATCTGGTCTACAGTGGTTTCTTTTCCATAGACCACAGTTGTATCAAAATCACGCGCCATCTCATCAACCACAGTTCCCATTAATGCAGCTGTGATTTGATCGATAAAAAAAGGCTCAGTACCCATAAGAAGATAAACCGGAGAAAAATTCCGTTGTTGTATGGAAGAGAGCAGCTGTTGAGTTTCTTTCAATGGGAAAAATTTGTCACATTTGTGCTATGGAAACACTCAACTTTGAGCATTATCCGCTTTCCATCAAAAATAAGGAAAATAAACGCTATATTTTTGATGTGATTCGCAAAAAAGACCTCCTTCTTACCCCAGAAGAATGGGTGCGTCAACATTGCATTCATTTTCTACTGCACGATAGAAAATTCCCCATTAGTCTTGTTAACGTTGAAAAATCAATTACGGTTTGTGGACGTACAAAGCGCTATGATATTATTGTTTTTAAACCCAATGGAAAAGTTCAGGTTTTGGTTGAGTGCAAAGCGCCAAACATTCCCCTTAATCAAGCTGTATTTGACCAAATAGCCCGTTATAATTTACAAATTGATAGTGATTATTTAATGGTCACTAACGGACTCCAACATGTCTATTGCAAATTGGACTACGAAAATAAAACCTATCACTTTCTACCTGAACTCCCTATATACGCAAGAGAAGAATGAAAATCGCTGTTGTACTACTTAATTGGAACGGAAAAAAACTTCTTGAACGTTTTCTTCCAGCTGTTGTGAACCACACCCATGATGCAGAATTATGGGTTATAGACAACGCATCTACAGACGATTCGTGTGCATTTTTATCTGCTCACTATCCACAAATCAAACAAGTAGTCCTCGATAAAAATTACGGATTCGCAAAAGGGTATAATGAGGGATTAAAAGACATTAAAGCTGATGTATATTGCTTGTTGAATAATGATGTTTCCCCAACTCAAGGTTGGATTCACCCCATTAGAACTGCTTTTGAAACCACAAACATAGCCATTGCGCAACCTAAAATTTTAAGCCTTAATTCCCCACAACAGTTCGACTATGCCGGTGCAGCGGGAGGATATATAGATCGGTATGGCTTCCCCTACTGTCGTGGACGTATATTTGAACGCTTAGAAACCGATGAAAAGCAATACGACACAGCAGACTGTTTTTGGGCAAGTGGGGCTTGTTTCTTTATTCGCTCCACCACCTGGAATGCGTTAGGAGGTTTTGACGAAGATTTTTTCATGCATCAAGAAGAAATTGACTTGTGCTGGCGAGCCTTCAATGCCGGTTATACTACTAAATGCATCACCAGTGCTTCAGTTCATCACCTAGGGGCAGCTACTTTAAAGCCTTCGCCGCGAAAAACCTATCTAAATCATCGTAATTCTTTGTGGATGTTGCTTAAAAACCTGCCTGCAAATCAATTATTCCTCATTGTTTTTCTTCGCATGGTTTTAGACGGTCTTGCAGGTGTACGTTATCTAGCGCAAGGAAATGTTAGATCCTTTTTTATGGTGCTAAAAGCCCATGCCAAGGTTTACAGCAGTTTGAATAAAACACTAAAAAAACGTGTGGCGCACAAACCACAGCGTGTATATTATAAGACAAACAACCTCCCTTGGGCCTATTTTGTCTTAAGAAAACGCAAATTTTCGCAATTGTAGGCTGTTTTTTTAGAAAATCAGCTATTTTTAGGTTGCTTTAACTTAATACCAAAATAAATGAAAAAACCAGCTCTTCTTATGGCACTATGTGGAAGCTTATTAGTTTCCTGTGTTTCATCAAAAAAATATGCAGAATTGGAAGCTCTGCAAAAAAGTACAAATGATCTTTTAAATGACGCTACGGTAAAACTCAATACCTGCGATGAAGAAAAAGCTGCAGCTCTAGCGAATGTAGCTTCATTAGAAGAACAAATGAAATTTCTTAAAGCAAACAATCAAGACCTTATCAATAACCTAGGTAATTTGACCACCCTTTCTCAAAAAGGAGCAGAAAACTTAGAGAAATCCCTTGAAAGTCTTCGTGAAAAAGATTCGCGTATTAAAAACTTACGTGATGCAGTAACACGCAAAGACTCTGTTACGCTTGCCTTAGTAACCAGCTTAAAAGGAGTGTTAGGCAATATGTCTGATGAAGACATCGAGATTAACGTAGAAAAAGGAGTGGTTTATGTTTCTATTTCCGATAAGCTTTTATTTAGAAGCGGAAGCTTTGCTGTAAATAATGCAGCCAAAGAAGTGCTCGGAAAAGTGGCTAAGGTCATTAACGACAAACCAGAACTTGAATTTATGGTAGAAGGTCATACCGACAATGTGCCAATTAAAGTAGAAGGAACGCAAGACAATTGGGATCTCTCGGTACGAAGAGCAACTTCAATTGTACGTATTCTACAAACAGAATTTGATGTAGCACCAGAACGTATGACTGCCGCTGGTCGTGCAGAATTTGCACCAGTTGCTGATAATGATTCTGCTGCGGGAAGAGCCAAAAACAGAAGAACACGTATAGTGGTATTGCCTAAGCTAGATCAATTCTATGATCTAATCAATCAAGGTATGGAGCAAGCAGCAGCGGCTTCTAACTAAAAGAAATACCACATTCGAAAAATAAAAACACCTTCATTTTGAAGGTGTTTTTTTATTCAAGAAAATCAATTTCGCCCTTACCTTCACGGAGAATCTCCCAAGGTTCTTGGCATAGATTTATTACGGTTGAAGGAACGTTCCCCCCTGCTCCAGCTTGCAAGACTATATCTACCTTTCCATCCCATTCAGAAAGTAATTCGTCAGGATCAGAAGTGTACACTAAAAGTTCATCCTTGTTGTGCAAGGAAGAAGTAACTAAGGGAGCATCTAATAAAGGAAGTAAAGCTTTTAAAACAGGATGATTTGAAATTCGAACCCCAATGGTCTTTCGTTTTTGAAA
>WTJU01000095.1 GCA_011526285.1 Candidatus Arcticimaribacter sp. | reverse complement strand
CTTCCCGAATAAAACCTCATCAGCTATCTCTTGACATTGTTTTGCCATTTTTTTTTCGACAATGAAATAATAAATTTCCTTTCCTTTTACATTTTTACTTGAAAATCTTCGCAAAAGACCAAGGGTTGACTTTCCACTCATTTTACCAAAAATGACACAAGCAGCTAAATAACTTCCAATAGAATTTGGATGTTTAGTATCAGAAGTAAAAAGGGTTTGCTCTGGAAAACGTGACCGAAATAAGTCAAAGGCCCTTCCAACAGGAAGAAGTTCTACTGTTTCTGACGGTTTAATTGCTTGTAACGCATTCTCAATAGCGACAGACTTAGGCGGAGCAGCATTGGGGTCTTTTAATATCTTAGGATAACTCCACGTAGCATAGAGGTACTTTTGTGATTTTGGAGTTGTTTTACTGTAGAGTTTTTTAAAATACTTAGCAGTAGAATCTAGCGCTATTAAAGGATAACTACTGTGCTCTTGAAAGATTAGACGCGTGTATTTTTTACGCTGAATTTTCTTTGTTGTTTTAAGTCCTTTATCACTATCCCAATGTTGCTTTAAGGTTGCTCCACTAGCAGTAGATTGTTCCACCCTCCAGTCTAATTGCCTAGACTTAGCAAATTGTTCTATGGTCATGGGTAAATTATAGTAGAAGGTAAAGCTATTCCCCACCATTAAAATTCGTTCCTTATTTTGCGTATATCCTTTTGCAAAAAGGAAAAAAACAATAAAAAAATAGGCGCTATTTTTCATCTTTCTGGAAATTGGCAGTTGTTCCCTCCCAATCAGGGTCTGCTGCACCAATCCAAGTATTTCCTTTTTTAGCTATTGCATGCACTCGCCCAAATCTTGCGGGTTCATTGATATACTTTATCGGATACGACTGATAAAAGGGTTCTTTTATCATTTGCTCAATCCCTGTGTGATTCTCTACCCACAAACTATCTTGATAGGGATAGACTCGAGGAAGTGACAAAGCCGAAATCAGGGATTTTTTTTGTGAAATAAAACGATCAGCAACTTGCGTTACAGCAGGTACGATACGACTCCCCCCAGCGGCTCCTAATGCCAAAACTACCTCTCCATCTTTTTCAATTATAGTGGGTGAAATATGTGAATTGGCTCTATCTCCAGGTTTATAGTCTCCAAGATAACCTCCCAAGGTTACCGCATACAAAAAACCTAGGCCTTTGGTGGCAACTTTTGATCCCATGTTTGGGCCTATGGTTTGTGTTAACGCAACAACATTGCCCCATTGATCAGCAGTGGTTAGATGGGTGGTGTGGCCATCTATTGAGGTCCACGAGACAGGAATATTCTCCATGGGCAACGAACTACTGTTTTGTTCTTGTTTAATTTCGTCAGCCCATTGTCCTGCCTTTTCATAGGAAAGGATTTCTTTCAATTGAGTAGTGTCTATTTGTTTTTTTCTAAAGGTATACGCAAGTTCAGTGGCTTTACCGTGTTGGAACGCCCATTCGTTTTCATCTTTAGGCGTTTCCATGTGATCTATTATTTGAAGAATTTGAATGGTTATCGCCCCGAAGGAAGGGAGGTATAAGCTGTGAATAGCATGGTTGCGAAATTTCCCGGTAAGGATTTTACTTTCCCGTGCTTCATAATTTTTTAAGTCTTCTAATGTGACGATACCTCCATTTGCTTGAAAATCATCTACCATTTTCTTTGCTATCTCTCCAGAATAAAAGCCTTTCTTTCCTTTAGTCGCTATGGCTTCTAACACACGAGATAACTCTTTTTGTACCAATAGATCACCCGCTTGATAGCTTAAACTATCATTAACTAAAAAATGATTTCTTGTCCCCTCAAATTCAAGGAGTTTATCCTTAACCATTTGCTGTCGTTTAGCTTCCCCTGGCAATAATTCAAAGCCATTGGCTGCATAGTTAATGGCAGGTGCTAGTACTTTGGAAAGGGGTAAGTTTCCTTTTTGATCGTGTAGTGCGAGTAAGCCAGCCACAACTCCAGGGATACCAATGGTAGGGTAACCATAAGAAATCTTTTCTTCGTATTGACTATAATTTTGGGGTACTTCTGTTGAGGCATCTACCCCAGCAATTGTACCGTTAGCTTTTTTGTAAATGGCCTGTAATCTCCCCCCTAGACCACTCATACTTGGCTCTACAACTGCCAAAGCAAAACCTGAGGCTACAGCGGCATCAAATGCATTTCCACCTTGTTTATACATCTCTATTCCAGCCTGTGTTGCTAAAGGGTGAGCAACAGAAACCACATTATTGACATAGGGTTGATAGGGTTTCTTTTCACATGATAATGCAATAAAGACAAGTAAAATAAAAACAGATTTTAAAGGAGAAGAAGTGAACATACGTAATGATTTTTTGAAAAAATTAGGGCTTAAGTAGCTACTTAAGCCCTAATACAAACATAAAATAAATGACAACTATTACTGATTAACAGCGGTTTTCTGGAAAATGCCAGGATCTTCTGACGGTGCATTTGAGTTTGAGTTTAACTCATTTGTTGCATACGGCATACGTTCTGGCTTTCTTGTATTATCACTGTTATACATAACATAAGGAACTGCTATGTCATTATCTGACTTTCGTAAACGTCTAGCATCATTGTAAGGCATATGCATACCAAAACCTGAAACATAACGTTCTTCAATTACCTCACGAAGGAAAGCATTTACAGCTGAAATGTTGTCTGCATTTTCCATTCCACCGGCATTAAAATCTGCTTCAACATAGGGGTCATAACGATGCGGTTGCCCAATGTAATTATCATTGAGGTTACCGCCTCCGTTTAACCATGCTCTAACATCATTTAAATGAGGTAAACCAGCAGCTACGTTTCCACCTCTGGCGGCAGCTTCAGCCATAATCAGTTTATTTTCAAAATAAGTAACCATGTTTTGTGGCTGCAATTGTTCAATGATTCCATCGTTATCACTACCACTTGCAGGATTTACATAGTAAAATCCTCTTCTAGCAGTCTCATCTGTTTTTGCATTATTTCGTGATGAAGCGTTAGCAGGATCAATTAACTCGAGTAAATAACTGTCGGTTACTCCATCGTCATTTCCAATGTCACCTCCTCTTGATCCCTCAAGAATCATCCAAAAAAGATTATCGTCTTCTTGAGCAGCATCTCCAGGATAAAACTTCATATCTCCACTTGCTGATGCTATTCCATTTTGAGCCGCAGATAAAGCATTGGCGTAATCTTTCTGATGAAGATAAAAACGCGCTTTTAACGTATTGGCAGCTGCAATCCATTTTGCCTTATCTCCTCCAAAATAAATATCTTCAGGAATAGAACCTGAACTAGCTCCGTTAAGGGTAGATATTGCCTCATCTAGTCGTGCGATTACTTGTGAGTAAACTTGAACTTGAGGGTCAAATGCTGGGTCTTGAATTTCTGGGTTTCCAGCTTCTGAGTAAGGAATATCTCCAAACAATGAGGCTGCTGTTCCAAAAGCATGCGCTTCAACGACCATAGCTATACCACGAAGTAAATCGTTATTAGAATTAGCAATAATATGCCGCATGTTTGTTAAAACACCGACATAAACCGCATTCCACGTACCGTTTGATTCGGCTGTTGACAAGCTTAGTCCGTAAATATTGGAGTATAGCGATGAATAACCGATCAGCTGACCTGTGTACATTCCACCAATTCGATTTAAATGTCCTAGTTGAACCTGAACATTAGCGATCATCCCTCCAGTAAGGAATAACCGTTCTTCAACATCGTCAATTAGAATATCGTTCGGGTTTTCATTGATACCTTCATTTAATTCTTCACATGAAAATGCTACAAACAAGGCTGATAAAAACAATATATGCTTAAATAAATTTTTCATAACTAATTGTATTAAAAGTTAAATGATACAGCCAAAAGGGTTGACTTTGTCTGTGGATTTGTAAAATAATCTAATCCAAAACCATTGGTATTCCCCGTCTGGTTTGTCTCAGGATCTATCCCTGGAATTTTATTGATATTGATCCAGTTTCTTCCCGTTAGTGTGAATCTAATGTTGTCAAGACCAATTTTTTCTTTCATTCCTGGTGAATCTAAGAGATAGCTCAAAGACAGTTCTCTAACCTTAGTGAAGGTCGCATCATATATAGAAAAGTTGTAAGCTTGGTTGTCACCAAAACCTCCACCAATTCCTGTTCTATACCATGATTCGTCTAACAAAACATTTCCACCACCAAAATCGCGAACATTACCACGAACGGTAGAACCTGCTGGGATAGTGTTCCCTGCATAGTTTACTAAATCTTCTGTTAGTGTAACTCTATTTGCTGTTTCTTGTGTGGTTCCAAATCGATTCAAAACGTGAAGGGTTCTTGGTGAGAACTCTCCTCCTTGTGAATGTTCAACCACAACATTTAAGTTGATCTTTTTATACGTAAGGTTAATTCCTAAACCAGCGCGCCAATCTGCATTTGGATCTCCAAGTACAATCTCACTAGAAGTAATTTGTGGAAAACCGTTGTCATCTAGATCAAAACTTCCATCGGCATTGGTTTGTGAGCCTGTTCCAAATAGAACACCAAGTGGGTGGCCCACAATCGCTCTTGAACTAACTGAACCTCCTGTTAAGTTAATGGTTGAAGTTCCGTATAAGTCTGTCACAAGGTTATCATTGGTAGACCAGTTTAAACTTGTGTTCAACTGAAGGTCTTGCTTTTGAATCGCGTTCCACGCTAAATCAATTTCAAACCCTTCGTTCTCCATGGCACCAAAGTTACCGTACTGCGTTGCAAATCCTGACGAAGGTGAAAGGCTTACATCCAATAAGATTCCTTCAATTTTATTGCTGTAATACGTCATCGATAGACTTAAATCATTGTCAAAGAATCTCAAGTCAGTACCAATTTCCCATTCCGTCTTTATTTCTGGTTCAAGGTTAGGGTTACCTAGGTTATTATCCAATCGGAAACCACCCCCAAAAGAGTCAATACTCAAGGGATCAGAATAGGTAGAATAAGTAAATCCACCTTCTGCTAATGTTTGGAATTGGTGTGGAGAAGGTTGTACACCCACCTTACCATAAGATGCGCGAATTTTTCCAAATGAAATTACATCAGACGATAGGGCGCGATTGGTAAAGTTCCAAGCCACATCTGCTGCCGGATAGAAAAACGTACCGTTTATAGTAGATGATGATTCTAATCCACCAGTAATATTTACAAAGAGTTCGTCATAAAAATCAAAGTTTAAAATCCCGTACCCTCTGTTCGATTTTCTAAAGGTTTTGGCATTGTTATAGCTCGATGCTTCTGCAGAAGTATTCAACGAAGTAGTCTGTTTGGTAGAGTTAACAAGGAAACCCGTTATTAAACCTGAGTTTCTGTTGTACTTTCTATCGTTAGTACTCCAACCAACAGTAGCGGTTAAGCCTATATCATCTGTCAACTCGAATTGTGCTCGACCAATTAAATCGAAATTCACGTCTTTATTTGCAATCTCATCTTCTTGATATGCACCAATTAACCTTGGGTTACCTGCACTCCCAACTGGGAAAAAGTAGATTCGTCTATCATCGGCAAAATCTAAATTTCCTCTGGCGATAACCTGCAACCAATCTGTCGCATTAATTTGGAACTCTGGAGTTATGGTTACCCTATTTACAAGCGTTTGCGCTGTTTGCTCATATAAAGTCCATAGCGGATTATTATAGATTGGGTTGGCACTGTTACCAACATACCTTCTGTAGGAACGATGTCTTCGAATACTTTCTTCCCCAGAGGCACTGGTATAAGTTCCTATATAGTCACTATTATCAAAATCTGGTGCGGTTCTTAATAAACCGAGCATGATTCCAGCAGTATTCGAACTTTGTTGAATTCTGTTAGAATTAGTATAAGTATAAGCCGCTTTATTAGACAAAGTAATTTTGTCGTTTAGTTTGGCTTTATAGTTAAATCTTAAGTTGGTACGGTCATAGGCAGCAGCTCGCATAATACCGTCTTGTTGAAGATTTGACAAGCTAAAGAAGTAAGTGTTACCTTGATTTCCACCACTAATGCTCAAATCATTTTGCCAGAAAGTTCCTGTTCTAAATACAGAATCCCAGTTTTTTTCTACAAAAGTTTCACGTGAGTTTTTAGCTGTTATAGGGTAGTAAACAGTACCTGTTTGCGCACCTGTAAAGAAACCTCCAGAGGTATTAAAAGTGTCTGCACCCCCCGAACGGTCTGGGATATAATCTCCCCAAGATTCTGCTCTTGTTGCACCATATACTCCACCTCTTCCTTGTCCCCAAGTGTTTTGCATGGGAATTCTTTCGGATACCTCATCAAAAGAGAGTGTTGATGTAAATGTGATTTTTGCATCTCCAGATAAACCTTCTTTGGTGGTGATCACGATCACCCCATTGGCGGCTCTACTTCCCCAAAGTGCAGCCGCAGAAGCTCCTTTAAGAATTTGAACCGAGGCAATATCATTTGGATTTATATCATTGATCCTCGAACCTTGCGTTACCCCACCAGTTCTTCCTCCGGTTAATGAGTTCCCTCCGGCATATGAGGTTTGGTTATTCAATGGTGAACCATCAACAATAATGAGCGGATCACTTGCTCCAAGAATAGTGTTTGCACCGCGAATACGAATGGCACTTCCAGCACCCGGGTCACCATTTGCTCTAGAAATACGCAAACCTGACGCCTTACCACTTAAACTATTGGCTAAGGTAGATTCTCCAGATCTTGCAACTGCTTTTGTACTAACTATGGATGACGTTGATCCAAGTCGGTCTCTTTTCTCAGTAAATCCAAGAGCAGTAACAACAACTTCTTGAAGTAGTTCTGTGTCTTCTTCTAAAACAATGTCTAGGCTAGATTGACCGTCAACCGCAACAATTTGTGTGATAAAACCTGTGTAACTGACCTCAATGGTAGCACCATCAGCAACAGAAATTTCAAAATTCCCGTCAAAGTCAGCACTTACACCATTGGCCGTACCTTGCTCGACAATATTTGCACCGGGCAGTGGTCCATTACTATCGCTCACAGTACCACGAATGACATTTTGTGCTAATGTCATTTGGATTACACCCAACAAGAGGGTGAGTAGTAAACTAATTCGATGTTTCATATGATTATATTT
>WTJU01000094.1:25683-27044 GCA_011526285.1 Candidatus Arcticimaribacter sp. | reverse complement strand
GGGGTTGCGAAGGTTCGTTTTAAACTATCTACTTCACCCAATGGCTGTATTGTTGAGCTAACAGAAAATCTAATTGACCCCTTTCCAGAAATTGAAGAGTTTAAGCGAAAAAACAGAAAAGCGGGATGGAAAGATCTTCTCCATACCCGCCTTTTTAATTATATAAAAGACTTTTTAGAGTAAATTAACTTTACCTGAGGCTAAGTCATACATACCTCCTACTATTTGAATTTGTCCTGCTGTTTCCATTTCAGCTAAAACTGGACTTTCCGTTCTAATTCTATCAATGGTTAGTGCAACATTCTTAGCGCCAACTGCATTGACAAAATCTATGTTAGCTGAGGTGCGATGGCTAGCCTCGGCTGGTTCTGTTATCGCTTCAACTGCAGGAGCAATATTTTCTAACATCCCTGTTAGATTACCAAGCTCTGCATGGTCACAAGCGCCTTTTACTGCACCGCATGCAGTATGCCCTAAGACAAGAATTAATTTGGTTCCTGCCAATTTACAGGCAAACTCCATACTCCCTAAGATATCTTGGTTTACAAAGTTTCCGGCAATACGTACACTAAAGATATCGCCTATTCCTTGGTCAAAAACCAACTCTGCCGGTACGCGCGAATCGATACAGCTTAAAACTGTAGCAAAAGGATACTGCCCTGTGCTTGTTTGCTCTACCTGTAGGTTTAGGTCTCTATCTACGGTTTGTTTTGCAACAAAACGCTGATTTCCTTCTTGAAGTAATTCTAGTGCTTTCTCTGGTGTAATAGCATCTTGAGATGCTTTCGTTTGTGCATTCATCATGAGGGGTTTTTTTTTGCCAAATATACTAGTGCAAATACAACTATGCAATGCTTTTATAAAGCATTTCGAAAACTTTATTGACAGCCTTTTGAATTACGCGTTCTCTATTGCGCCCAAAACTAAATTTTTCTGTAATTATCTTTTCAGGAGTTGCAATGGCTATACACACGGTACCAAGGGCAGCATCTTCATCGCCCTTTGTTGGTCCTGCGTTTCCAGTGGTGGCAATTGCGTAGTCCGTTCCATAAACTTGTTTTGCTCCAATGGCCATTGCTTCGGCTACTGCTGTACTCACCACTCCGTGCGTAGTTATTATTTTAGCATCAACACCTAAAAGTTTGGTTTTACTCTCGGTATGATATACAACAGCCCCTCCCTTAAAATAAGCAGATGCCCCGGGAACTTTTGTAAGTCGAGCGGCTATTTCACCGCCGGTACAACTCTCTGCAAGGGCGAGTGTAACTCCTTTTTGTATGCATTTTTTTTGTATCTGCTCTTCTACAGAAGCTTCTTCTTCAAAGCCCATAAATATATCTTGTATTTGCGGTAAAAGCGTC
>WTJU01000094.1:20701-25583 GCA_011526285.1 Candidatus Arcticimaribacter sp. | reverse complement strand
TGGTCTTCAAACCACATACCAGAAGCGGTTCCAAACTTGTTTTCTAATATTTTAGCTTTGGAAGGCAAGAGGGCTTGTTTGCGATTTTCATCGTTAATTGGCGTAGGAACATATTTGCGAAACATTTCCTCAATTCGTTCAAGCACTACTTCATTCTTAATGAGTTCATCATTAAAATATTCACAAAGTGTATGCTTGGTAAGATCGTCTTTTGTAGGACCCAAACCACCGGTAAGAATTAATACTTGCGCTCTTTTTTTAGCGGCGTCTAAACAGTTGACAATGTCCTCCTTTTTGTCTGAAATGGAGGTGATTTGTTTTACTTCAATTCCAACTTTATTGAGTTCTTTGGCAATAAAAACAGCATTGGTGTTGACAATTTGTCCAATCAAAATCTCATCTCCAATGCTAATAATTTCTGCGTACATTATTTCACTTTAATATTAAACAGCTCTCGCCCTTCTAATTTTCCAACCAAAACATCATTAATGGCCACAGGACCTACTCCAGCAGGAGTGCCGGTAAAAATTATATCACCAATCTTTAAGGTGAAGAATTGAGAAATATATGCAATGAGTTCGTCTATTTTCCACAGCATTAAAGCGGTGTTACTCTCTTGTACAGTTTCATTGTTTTTATTGAGGGCAAAGTTTAGCTTGTCTACAGGGGGTAATTCTTGCTTAGCGATCCATTTCCCAACTACAGCCGCTCCATCAAAACCTTTGGCTTTTTCCCAAGGCAAACCTTTCGCTTTAAGTTGTGCTTGCAGATCACGAGCAGTAAAATCAATTCCTAAACTAATTTCATCGTAATATTTTGAAGCAAACTTAGGTTGTATGTGTTTTCCAATGCGATTAATGCGCACCAATACTTCAACTTCATGGTGTACGTCTTGAGAAAACTCTGGGATAAAGAAGGGTTGTCCTTTTAGCAAGATGGCCGTGTCAGGCTTTAAAAACACAACTGGATTTTCTGGTTTCTCGTTTTCCAGTTCAGCGATATGGTCGGTATAATTACGTCCAATGCAAATTATTTTCATCTACTTTCCGCTGTTGAGTTTATTTAATCTATGGGCGGTCAACACTTTTTTGGTATACAAGGGGAAATCAGCATTGAGCAACCACCCAAAATATCCTGGTTCGTTTTCAAGCACCTCATCTACTGTTTTACCTTTGTGTTTTCCGAAGGAAAAAGCAGGCTGATCGTTCTCATTATAGATTATAAAGCCGGCAACATCTACATTGCGTTTGTAAGAAGAAAACTCACTCAAAAAGGCGGTGTTGTTTTCAAGTTCTTGGTAGCGCTCGAGTTGTGCAAGTAATACTTCACACGTAGCTTCTGTGTCTGCCATGGCAGAGTGTGCATTGATTAGTTCTTTGTCACAGTAAAATTTTAATGCTGCTCCCAAGGTGCGTTTTTCCATTTTATGGAAAATTGTTTGCACGTCAACCGTTTTGTGTCGACTCAAATCAAAATCAATTTCAGCACGCATAAACTCTTCCGCCAATAGCGGAACATCAAAACGATCGGAATTAAAGCCTGCTAGATCGCAATCTTTTATATAGGCATAAATCTCTCCTGAAAGTTGTTTGAATTGTGGGGCATCAGCCACTTTATCATCGGTTATACCGTGTACATCAGACGCTCCTTTTGGAATAGGCATACCAGGGTTTACTAACCAAGTTTTACCCTCGCGGTTTCCATTGGGAAGTAATTTTAGAATGGCGATTTCAACAATACGGTCTTTTACCACATTTACACCGGTGGTTTCTAAATCAAAAAAGCATAAAGGGCGATGAAGTTCTAGTCCCATGGATGTAAATTTAAAGGGTGATGCTGGTATCCCACTGTTCGAGATAATCAGCTACGGCTTTTGCAAATTGACCGCCCATTGCACCGTTAATGATGCGGTGGTCATAACTATGCGATAATATTATTTTTCGTCGAATGCCTACAAAGTCACCATTGGGTGTTTCAATAACCGCAGGCATTTTTCGAATAACACCCAAAGCAAGAATTCCTACCTGAGGTTGATTGATGATTGGTGTTCCCGTGATGGATCCAAAATTTCCGATGTTGGTTACGGTATAGGTACCTTCTTGTACTTCGGCGGGTTGAAGTTGGTTGAGGCGAGCCCGTTGTGACAGGTCGTTCACTGCTTTGGCTAAACCTACCATGTTTAAATGATCAGCGTTTTTAATGACTGGTACAATCAAATTACCATCCCCTAAAGCGGTTGCCATCCCAATATTTATGTTTCGCTTTTGAATGATTTGATCACCCCGCACTTCACTGTTTAAGAGGGGAAATGCTTTTAAGGCATGAATTATCGCCGAAATAAATATAGGTGTAAAGGTGAGTTTTTCACCCTCACGCTGATAAAATGAATCTTTTATTTTTTCACGCCATTCCCATAGATTGGTTACGTCTGCTTCAATGAATGACTGCACATGGACAGAGGTATTCTTGCTATGGGTCATGTGTTCTGAAATGAGTTTCCCCATTCGGGTCATTTCAATTATTTGGTCTTCCCCTTGTACTGCGGTTGGCGGAGGCGTTGACATTGAAACTTTACTGCTATTTTGATCAGGAGTTTGTGTTTGATCTAAGGCAGAAGGTGGTGGTGAAACAACCTTAGTTTTTCGCTGCTCTACATAAGCTAAAATATCTTTTTTCGTTACGCGTTGCTGATCACCTGTACCTTGAAGTTGATCTAATTCTTGCATTGAAATGCCCTCAGCCTTGGCAATATTTTTCACTAAAGGTGAATAATAGCGGGTTGAATTTTCTTGGGCTACTACCGTTTTTTTAGCGGGTATGTCGATTGGTTTTTGAGGGGTTATTGGCGCTGAAACAATGTCCATGATTTCCTGAGGTATCGCTTCATCTTCAATGGCCTGTGTAGCTTCATTAGCAGGAGTTAAGGGCACCTCTTCTTCTTCAACAACTTCTTCAGAATCAATAACAGCAATGACCTCTCCCACCTGAATCACATCGTTTACAGAAAATCGTTTTTCAATTAAGGTTCCAGCTACTTCGGAGGGTACGTCAGAGTCTACTTTGTCGGTTGCGACTTCAACAACAGAATCATCTGCAGCTATCGAATCCCCAACTTCTTTCAACCAAGCGGTTAAGGTGGCTTCGGTGACGCTCTCTCCCATGGAGGGCAGTTTAAGTAAGAATTTTCCCATGAGCAATCCCTGTTTTAAGGCGTTACAAATGTACCAAAATTATAAGAGACCGCCTATTGCGATAGGGAGTCTTCGTAGGGAATACGTTGTAAGATACTTCGGCCAAGGGTTACCTCATCGGTATATTCTAGCTCATCACCTACCGGTATACCCCGAGCAATGGTAGAAACTCTTATTCCCAAAGGTTGAAGTAATTTATTAATATAGAAGATGGTAGTATCACCTTCCATGGTAGCACTCAAGGCAAAAATGACTTCTTTTATCTCCCCTTGTTTTACTTTTTCAACCAAAGCGTCTATGGTTAGATCTTGAGGTCCTACTCCGTCAATTGGTGAAATAATTCCGTTTAAAACATGGTATTTCCCTTTAAATTGGCCTGTATTCTCTATGGCCATTACATCACGAATATCTTCAACTACACAAATTTGCTCGTTGGTTCTTCTCGGGTTGGAGCAAATTTCACAAATGGGGATGTCTGACAAGTTATGGCACTCTTTACAAAATATAACCTGCGTCCTAAACGCTTCGAGTGCCTTGGTCATTGCGAGTGTTTGTGTCTCGGGCTGCTTCAATAAATGAAGTACCATACGAAGGGCAGTGCGCTTACCTATCCCCGGCAATTGTGCCATTTCATTGACCGCCTGTTCTAATAGTTTTGAGGAAAAATCCATTGGGTAAATTTACAAAATTATCGATTGATATTTCTTTTATACCTTTAGCCAAATTATGATAACACCTGCTTTTATCCTTGCCCTTATTGTTGGCTATTTTGTGGTTCTTTTGGGCATCTCCTATTTTACTGGTAAAGATGATAATAATGCTGTTTTTTTTACAGCCAATCGCAATGCACCGTGGTATTTGGTTGCATTTGGCATGGTGGGTGCTTCGCTTTCTGGGGTTACGTTTATCTCTGTTCCCGGCTGGATAGAGAACACCCAATTTCACTACTTTCAGGTTGTTTTGGGCTATATGTTTGGTTATTTCGTTGTCGCCTATGTTTTGTTACCGGTGTATTACAAAAATAATCTCGTTTCCATTTATGGGTATTTGGACACACGCTTAGGTTCAAATAGTCATAAAGCAGGGGCATTTTTCTTTTTTGTTTCCAGAGTACTGGGTGCGGCTTTTCGCTTGTTCTTAGTTGCCATTGTAATGCAACAGTTTATTTTTGATGCTTGGGCCATCCCCTTTGAAGTTACGGTGGTTATTTCAATTGTACTGATTTGGATTTATACGTATAAAGGTGGCATTAAAACCATTGTCTGGACCGATACACTACAAACCGCCATGATGCTTTTGGCTGTGTTTTTATCTATCATCTACATCAATCAAGCCTTGGGCTGGTCTTTTGTTGAATTTTTGGGATCAACAGAATTTGACGCGTATAATTCAATTTTTGTAACCGACTCTTTCCTGAATCGAAGTCATGTTCTCAAATCATTCATTGGAGGAGCTTTCATTACCATTTGCATGACAGGGCTTGACCAAGACATGATGCAAAAAAACCTAAGCTGCAGAAACTTAAAAGACGCCCAAAAAAACATGTTGGTTTTTAGCGTAGTGTTAGTGCTAGTAACTGGTCTTTTTATGCTTTTGGGGGCTTTACTTTTTATTTATGCCAAGAGAGAAGGAATTAGTATACCGCTAATGGATGGAGCTCCAAAAACAGATTTACTTTTCCCCGAAATCGC
>WTJU01000094.1:0-20601 GCA_011526285.1 Candidatus Arcticimaribacter sp. | reverse complement strand
TAGGCGGGTATCAAATTGGTTATGAGCTGTTGCCACTAAATGGTTTATTTACCTTTTTGGGCTTAGTACTGATTCGTAGAAAGTAAAACAAGCGTACACGCTCGTTCGGTTTGAATACCGCTGTTTTGCAATTCTTTTTCTACAGCTGAGTTTTCTGTTCCGGGATTAAAAATGACCCTTCTGGGCGAAAGTTCTTTAAGATAATCTACATAGGAAGTTTGATGTGCTGGGCCAACATAGAGTGTAACAGTATCTATATCACTCCAAAATTGTGGGGTGGTTTCAATGGTTTCACCGAGCACCTCACCTTCTTTAATCCCTAATGCGACAAGTGTGTAGCCATGTTGCTTTAACTTAGCAATCGCTTTGTAGGCATAGCGTTCTGGATTGGTGGAAGCACCAAGAACTAGGGTTTTCATTTACCAAACCATTAGTGCGCTTCCCCAAGTAAATCCGCTACCAAAGGCAGCTAAAACCACCTTATCCCCTTCTTTAACTTTTCCTTCCTCCCATGCTTCTGTCAATGCAATAGGAATAGATGCAGCAGTAGTGTTTCCGTAACGCATGATGTTGTTGTAGACTTGATCATCGTTCAAGCGGAATTTTTTCTGGACGAATTGCGATATTCTTAAGTTGGCTTGGTGTGGAACGAGCAGATCAATGTCAGCAGCTTCCCAACCATTCTTCTGTAAACCTTCGTTAATTACTTCAGAAAAACGAACAACTGCATGTTTAAAAACTGTTTGCCCGTTCATGTAGGGATAATAGCTAATGTCTTCTGGATCATTCTCAGCCATTATTTCTGGCACCCAGCGCTGGGTACTTGGCCCAATTAGTGAAAGTTCTTCGGCGTGCTCTCCCTCAGAATAGAGGTGGGTAGAGAGTACACCACGCGCTGTATCTTCTTCTCTTGTAAGTACAGCTGCACCGGCACCATCTCCAAAAATTACAGAGACACCACGTCCTCTGGTAGTAAAGTCTAATCCTCCAGAGTGGTTTTCAGCGCCAATAACCAACACGTTTTTATACATTCCCGTTTTAATAAACTGATCAGCTGTTGATATACCATAGATGAAACCTGAGCATTGCATACGTATATCCATTGCAGGACAAGCGGGTATACCTAAAAGCTTTTGCACTAAGACTCCCGAACCTGGGAAGTAATAATCTGGACTTAAAGTGGCAAATAAGATTAGATCAATGTCTTTTGGTTCTAAACCAGCACGTTCCAAAGCCATTAAAGCAGCTTTGTGCCCCATTGTTGCAGGAGTGTCTTCGCTTCCTTTTATGATGTGTCTACGCTCTTTGATGCCCGTTCTCTCGGTAATCCATTCATCGGATGTGTCCATCAACTTGGCTAAATCATCATTCGTCACTACATTATCTGGAAGGTATTTCCCCATTCCAATTATTCGAGAATTGTACATCTAAACGCGGTTTTATATAGTTTGCAGTTCCCAAAAATAGGGAAAGAAAATTAAATGTATTGTTTATAGTTATCTACAACAATTTTAGCCTTTAAATCATGCATCAAATTATACACGCCAAAGAAGGTACGATTGATGTAGAGGAAATGTTTTGACCCCCTATTTCCATTTAATTTTCGAAGGTATTCATCGTTCGCCAAGCGGTCACTCATTCGTGCTATTTTTGCCCAAAATTGCTCATCAGAGAAATCAAAATTATCCTCATGAAATGGTTGGGTAAAAATACTCAGCATTTCGTGGAATAGGGCAACAATGTATTCTTTTGCTTTGGGCGGGTCGTCGGGACGTAAAATCTCTAACTCAGTTATTTTTTCGGTAAAGAAATCTAAATCATTAATTGCTTCTTTATTGGCCAATTCAAAGTAGGGCGTGTAGAATTCTAATGGAATTTGCTTGATACACCCAAAATCAATGGCCACTAATTCACCCTGCTCAGTGATGAGAAAATTACCGGGATGCGGATCAGCATGTACACTTTTTAATATATGCATTTGGTACATGTAGAAGTCCCAAAGGGTTTGTCCTAAACGATTATTTTTTTCTTGATCATCGTTGTCCTTAGCATATTCAGAAAGATGAATTCCCTCCATCCAATCCATTGTGAGTATCTTTTCACAAGACAGTTCAGGATAGTAGTTTGGAAAGCGTAAGTTGGGAATGTTTTCACAGGCTTGCTTGACGTCAAGGCTTTGCTTTAACTCTAGTTCATAGTTGGTCTCTTCTAAGAGTTTTCCCTCTATTTCATTGAAGAATTTCTCTGTGTCCTGCCCCTTGAGGTTAAACATACGAATTGCCACAGGTTTTACCAAAGCCAAATCAGAACCAATACTGTTTGCCACTCCAGGATATTGGATTTTCACAGCAAGTTTTTTCCCACTTTTTGTCGCCAAATGCACTTGACCAATACTGGCAGCATTCACAGACTGAGTGGCAAACGTATCGAAAAAGTCTTCGGGATATTCCCCGAAATATTTTTTAAACGTTTTTCGAACCAAAGGACCTGAAAGGGGTGGAACGGAAAACTGTGCCAAGCTAAAACGTTCAACATATGCAGAAGGCAAAAGATTTTTCTCCATACTTAACATTTGTGCAACTTTAAGTGCACTGCCCTTTAAGCTCTTTAAACCGTCATAAATATCTTTTGCATTTTCTTCGTCCAGCTTTTCACGCGCATTGTCGGGATCAACAATTTTATCGCCGATGTATTTAATGTAGTTACCACCAAGCTTTACCCCTGTGGTTACTAATTTGCTGGCACGTTCAATTTTTCCCGTAGGAATATGATCGAGTGTTTTCAATTATGCTTTAGCTGTTGTTTCTTTCCACAAAAATTTCCCCAAGTCTAAGATGGTATCCAGTCGAGTGTTGTCAAACACCTCGAAAGCAACGGTTACTGATTTTTCGATCAGGGCATCCGTCTTTTCGAATCCTTTTGAAGTATCGTTAATCCAAAATCTTAAGAGCAATAGCAATTGCCCCCAAGTAGCTTCAGAGAATAATGCTGTAGGATTTTTTGCAAAATCAGATTTGTCTTCATTGCCCTCTTCTATTAATTGTTCAGCAAATGCTTTAACGGCTTTTCTCAAGCCTTTGAGTTGTCCCAATTGTTTGAGGGGTTGGTGGCCCTCATTAAGTGCTAACAAAACATAGCTTCTATTGAGCAGAAGCACCTCAAAAAAAGTGTAATAAAAGGTCAGTAGCCTGTCTTTTCTACTCAATTGTTCAAAGTCTTTATTTTTAGATAAAAGCTGGTGGGTGTTGTCATAAAAAGCCGTCCATATGGCATGTTTGACAGTATCCATTGAGGCATACGATTGATAAAATTCAGCCTCGTCAATATCATTTGCCTTACAGAATTTATAAACCGAACTCGGGAAACTCTCATGTTCTAAGGCATGATGCATGTAGAGCGATAGGATGTCTTTTGTAGCTGTGTCTTTTTTAGCCGCCATTATCTTCGTATTTGGTTTAGGGCAAAGATAATAAATGTTTATTTTTTCTGGAAATCTATTAAACAAAATAGTTGTATAACTAAAGTGTCAATTTGTCAGCGGTTTGGGTTTGGATTCATTTTTGCCAAGTAACTATTAAAATTATTAAACTATGTCATCAGGTAAAATCAATGTTTCAGTTGAAAACATTTTTCCACTCATTAAAAAGTTCTTGTATAGTGATCATGAAATTTTTCTTCGTGAGTTAATTTCCAATGCGACTGACGCCACCTTAAAGCTTAAACATTTAAGCAATTTAGGGGAAGCACAGGGTGATATTGGAGACCCAATAATTGAAGTTAAAGTTAATGCCGAAGAAAAGACACTACACATCATTGATCAAGGGATTGGTATGACTGCTGATGAAGTTGAAAAATACATTAATCAAGTAGCTTTTTCTGGAGCAGAAGAATTTTTAGAACAATACAAAGACAGTGCTGCCGATAGTGGGATCATTGGACATTTTGGGCTTGGATTCTACTCTGCCTTTATGGTGGCCGAGAAGGTAGAAATCATTACAAAATCCTTCAAAGACGCCCCTGCATCACATTGGAGTTGTGACGGGTCTCCCGAGTATACACTTGAAGGACACGACAAAACCACGCGTGGTACAGAAATTATTTTACACATAGATGAAGACTCTAAAGAATTTTTAGACGAGGCACGCATTAAAGAACTGTTGAATAAATACAACAAGTTCATGCCTATTCCTATCAAATTTGGCACAAAAGAGGAAACACTTCCGCTCGCTGATGATGCAGAAGAAGGTACAGAAGCTGAAAAGGTAACAGTAGATAACATCATCAATAATCCCTCTCCTGCGTGGACCAAACAACCTTCTGAGTTAAAAGATGAAGATTATAGCAACTTCTATCGTGAACTCTATCCCATGCAGTTTGAAGAACCGTTATTTAACATACATCTAAATGTAGATTACCCATTTAACCTCACGGGGATTCTTTATTTCCCAAAACTCAATAACGATCTCAACTTACAAAAAGACAAAATTCAGCTCTATCAAAATCAAGTTTTTGTAACTGATAATGTAGAAGGAATTGTACCAGAATTTTTGACCCTTTTACGAGGAGTTATTGACTCTCCCGATATACCACTAAACGTATCTAGAAGTTACCTTCAAGCCGATGGAGCAGTAAAGAAAATTAGCAATTACATCACCCGTAAAGTTGCTGATAAGCTTAGCAGCCTTTTCAAAAAAGATAGAGAAAGCTTTGAACAAAAGTGGAACGACATTAAAGTAGTGATTGAATATGGGATGCTCTCTGAAGATAAATTCTTTGACAAAGCAGACAAATTTGCGCTTTACCCAACGGTAGATGGAAAATACTACACCTTGGAAGAATTAAAAGAGGCTACCAAAGCCAACCAAACCGATAAAAACGATAAGCTGGTAATTCTATATGCTTCGAATGTAGAAGAGCAACACGCTTACATTGAAGTTGCAAAAGAAAAAGGGTATCAGGTAGTATTGCTAGATTCTCCAATTGTTTCCCATCTTATTCAAAAACTGGAAAGCAGCAATGAAAAGTTAAGCTTCGCTCGTGTTGATGGTGATGCAATTGAAAATCTAATTAAAAAGGATGAGGCAGCAGTTTCCAAACTCTCTGACGAAGAAAAAGAGAAATTACAGCCCCTCATTGAAGCTGTGGTACCAAAAGAAAAGTACACCATTCAACTGGAAGCCTTGAGCAGCAACCAACTTCCTTTTGTACTAACACAGCCAGAATTTATACGACGCATGAAAGAAATGCAACAGGCAGGTGGAAACAGTATGTTTGGACAAATGCCTGAAATGTATAACCTCGTGGTCAATACCAACCACCCGTTGGTGGAGCAAATACTCAACACCAAAACAGAGAAAAAAAGAACACGCTTAATCCAACAAACCCTAGATTTAGCGCGACTTTCACAAAATCTTTTGAAAGGTGAAGAGTTAACTAACTTCATTCAACGAAGCGTAGACCTAATTAAATAATTGTTAAAAGGGGGAGACCTCCCTCCCCCTATTTTGTTTAATCTTTTGCAATGATGTATATTTGTGAAAACCCAAAGATTAAAACATGATTGAGCTTATCGTTTACATTATCACCCTAATCCTATCTTTTTTTAGCATCCTCTAAAAAAATCCTAGGTACATACTATTGCTTATCTTGTGCGGAAATTGCTCTATGAAGGAACTTTTTCCAAGCCAAACACATGTATATAATCCTCATTTACCAGATGGGGAACTGCATTACTATCCCAATTTTCTAAATGAGGTAGAGGCTGATTTTTATTTTAAGAAATTACTGGAAGAAACCCCTTGGCAGGCGGATAAAATCACAGTATTTGGTAAGACCTACGACCAACCTCGTCTCACTTCGCTTCATGCAATTAATTCAACCCCTTACAGCTACTCAAATATCACTATGAACCCGAACCCTATGACAGCTGTCTTAAGGGATTTGCTTGAAAAGATCAAACAAATAAAAAACCACCCATTCAATGCTGTATTATTAAATCTCTACCGGAATGGAAAAGACAGCAATGGCTGGCATGCAGACAACGAGAAGGAATTGGGGGAAAATCCTGTTATAGCATCAATTAGTTTAGGACAAGAACGATTTTTTCATCTAAAACATCGCACCCTAAAAGAAGAACGCTTAAAAATAAATTTAAAACACGGTAGCCTTCTCATCATGGGAGGGAAAATGCAACACTATTGGCTACACCAAATTCCAAAAACCTCAAAACCAATTAATAAGCGGATCAATCTCACTTTCCGCTTCATTGAATAGTTCTTTTTGGCATCATAATTGTGTAGTGCGCTATGCATAGCTAATATGTCAAAACACTAAACTATTTTTATGAAAAAACTTTACACGCTATTACTGCTCGCAGCACTAACACTTGTTGCATGTTCAAAAAGTGACGATGCACCTGAAGCAGTATTCGAATTGGAAGCTACTGGTACCGTAGCAGATCAAACCCCAGAAGAAGCACGACAAACAATCAATGGAAAATGGACTGTTGGTGGAGCTTCATCAAAATCTTTTGCAGCTAAAGGCCAAAACTGCTCTTTTTTAGGCATTGAATTTACGGATGATCGCTATGCCATAGCCATTGCTGTTACTGGAGAAGAAGACCCTGCTATTGCTTATGGAACTTATCAGCTTACTGAAGCCAGCGACGGAACTGTTCAATCTGTAGATTTATACGAAAATGTTGATGGTACAAACTACAAAATTGCCACACTAACAGACATTGTAGTAGAAGAAACTGCAAATGAGTTACGTGCAACTTTTGAAGTTGTATTTAATATCCCTGCTGATTATGAAGATTGGCCATGTGGTAATTCACTAAGCGGAGATTATTCTGCTGAAAAAGAAGAACCCGTTAATGGAGCCGAAGATGCAGATCCAGATTCAAACATGGCGTTGTTGGTCAATACGTGGACTGCTTCAGCCTATTCCAACTCTGAAGGAGCAACACTTGAAGCTGCATTCCAAACCGTGTGTTATGACCTTGTAGAAGATATCCTTGATGAATTAATTGAAGAAAATGCTCAAGAGATAGCACAATTAATTGAAACCGCATACGGACAATTTGTGCAAGACAATGGTGCAGATGCCCTAACACAAGAAGTTATGGATGCCATTGCACACAGCGTTAGTGGTGAGTTTGCCGAAGGACTTTACCAAACAGCACTTACTAGAGCTCAGGCAGAATGCGAGCCTGCTGCACGACTAGAGGTTTCGTTCTCTGCATACGGAAGCTACACCTTTGTATTCTTTGGACAAGACGGTTCTGTTCTAAGCGTTGATGTTGACGACTGGGAATTCAACAACGCCGACCAAACGGAACTTCTCATTGATGGAGAATTTGTAATTAACATTGAAACGTTAACAGACACTACCTTCGTTGGTACAACTGACGATGGTGATGGCTTTACTGAAACATATATCTTCACTAGAGCCAACTAGACATAAATTTGTTATATATATTAAGTAGGAAAAGTCCTGTGCTTAAACGCATGGGACTTTTTTTATGTGAAAACACCTCATCAAAAGCTTATTTTTAACTTCAATGAAAGAAAATAGTAGTAGAAAAAATTAATTTAAACTATGCTACATCAGGTGTCAGTTTTGAAATTTACTTAAAATTCTAGCGAAAATTTTCGTTAAAATATTACAGAAGATTTCTACTTTTGTTTGGTTTATAAAAATTGCTGCTATAAAAACACTAATCCAACTTAGCTGTTTGCTCTTCAGTATTGCACTACTTGGGCAAAATGCAAAAGCGATCTATACTGATCGCCCTATAGAAATTGATGGTATAATAGAAGATACTTGGGAGAAAGCCCCAGAATCTTCTCCATTCTGGGAATACTTCCCTACAGACACACTTCGGGCGAAAGAACAAACACAGGTGAAGATCCTTTTTGATGAAAGCTATCTGTATGTCCTTATTAACGCTGAATCAGAAGATAAAAACTTTATCTCGTCATCCTTGCGTCGTGATTTTAGTTCACGAAACAACGACTCTGTAACCCTTGTACTCGACACTTTTAACGACGGAACGACTGCCTTTTTATTTGGCACCAACCCAGAGGGAGTAAGAAGAGAAGCATTAATATCAAATGGTGGGAATAACTTCCCACGAGACTTTAATCGTTCTTGGGATGTCAAGTGGCAAGCAGAAGTGAAAAAAACAGACTGGGGGTATGTTACCGAAATGAAAATACCCCTATCGAGTTTACGCTATCCCGACAATGCAACGCAATGGCGCGTGAATGTATACCGCTCTGAGATTGGCGCAAACAGACAATCTAGTTGGGCCAACATACCAAGAAACCAAATCATTGCTGGTCTGGCTTACATGAAAACACTTGACTTTGAAAAAAGCCTACCCAAAGCCAAAGTCCCTTTTGCTATCATTCCGTTTACTAGTGGAATAACCACTAAAGACTTTGATGCAAACAACACCTCTGCTTCTCTATCTGCCGGTGGAGATGCAAAAATTAGTATCGGTGACGGTATGATTTTAGACCTAACCTTAAATCCAGACTTTTCACAGGTAGAGGTAGACGATCAAATCATCAACATCACACGTTTTGAAGTTCGTTTACCCGAAAAACGTCAGTTTTTCATTCAAAACAGCGACTTATTCGACAATTTTGGAGATAATTTTGAAACCCAACCTTTCTTTTCTAGACGTATTGGCGTAGCGAAAGATCGAGATGGAAACACCATTGAAAATAGAATCATTGCAGGAGCGCGTTTAAGTGGAAAACTCAACAAAAACTTACGCCTAGGGTTTTTGAACATGCAAACTGAAGAAGATGCCGAAAACGGAATAACCGCCAATAACAATACCGTCTTTTCCCTTCAGCAAAAAATGTTTAGCCGTTCTTACTTAGGATTTATTTTTGTGAATCGTCAACAAACAGGAGATCCAAGCTTTGAGACCGATCAAGATGAATTTAACCGCGTTGTGGGCTTAGATTATACTCTGGCTTCTAAAGACAATAAATGGACAGGAAGAAGCTTTATTCACCAAGCCATTTTAGACAACGACGATAAAGACACCTACTCCGCAGGATTCCGATTAGGATACAATTCAAGAAAGCATACCCTCACCTATGGCGGAAACCGTATTGGCGAAAACTACACCTCCGACCTAGGCTTCTTACGCCGAACGGGGATTCAAAAACACTTTCTTCGTTACGGACACCGTTTTTGGATCGACTCAAAACGCATTCGCTCTGTAGAAGTAAACCAAACTTTCTTTTATGTAGACAAACCTAAAAATGGAGGCCCAATTACCGATAGAAATCACAATACAAGAGCAGAAATTCGCTTTACCAACCAAACGCGTTTTAGAGCCCAATACAACAGACGGTACACCTATTTAACCAATGATTTTAATCCATTGGGTGGTGATAATGTTGGACTACCTGCCAACACCGGCTACAGCTACAGCGAATTTGAGTTGTCCTATAATTCTAATTTTAGCAAAAACCTAAGTTACAATTTCGAAACCTCCTATGGTGGCTTTTTTAATGGTACCAAGTTTTCCGTTGAATCTGAACTAGCTTTGCGACTACAGCCCCGATTTAATGGTAGTATAAAAGTAAACTATGACAAGATTGACTTTCCTGCACCTTACAGTTCAGGTGAATTATTGCTGATTGGCCCTAAAATAGAATACACCTTTAGTAAAAGTGTTTTTTGGAATACCTTTATTCAATACAGTTCACAATCAGAAAACTTAGGAATCAATTCTCGCCTGCAATGGCGTTTTGCTCCACTATCTGATTTATATATCGTTTATAACGATAATTATTTTGCTTCAACTACTTTTGTTCCTAAGGTTCGCAGCCTTACCTTTAAGCTCACCTATTGGTTAAACATTTAATATTTATGAAAAAATTATTCGTCATCTCACTTGCGCTAGTAGTTAGCTTTTGTTCAAGTCCAAGCCAAAAAAACATGCGCATATCAGGGAAAGTCGATGGACTTAGAAAGGGAACGCTTTTCCTTCAAAAAATGGTTGACACTATATTAGTGAGTGTCGATTCGGTCACAATTAAAGGAGACGATAGCTTTCAATTGGGAGACAATATTGATACCCCAGAGTTCTATTTTTTATCGCTTGATAAAGATGACGGAGATAGCCTCACCGACAAAATTCTATTTTTTGGTGAAACAGGAGAAATCAAAATCAACACCTTACTTCGCACCTTTGGGAGTAGTGCCAAAGTAGAGGGATCAGAAAATCAAATCCTGTGGGAGGAATACCAATCCATCATGCGTAAATTCAACAAGCAAAACTTAGAGAATTTTGAAAAATTTACGGAAGACCAAGATGAACTTTCTACAGAAGAACGCGCTGAACGACTTGAAAAAGCGAACCAAAACCTCTTAAAACGCAAATACTTGTTCGCGCTAAACTTCGCAATGAACAATGCAGACAAAGAAGTTGCCGCTTACATTGGTACCTATGAAGTTAGCGATGCGATACCATTGTTTTTGGACAGCCTTTACAACAAGCTAAGTCCAAGTGTTCAAGCATCAAAATACGGAAAAGCCTTCAAGCAACAACTCGATAGCTTAGACCGTTAAAACTTACAGCTTCTGTATTTTATCAGATAGTGCCGCTGCACTTTCCTGCAAAGAACTGCGAATACCTGTGAAGTGACTTTTTGTTTTTCCTTCTGGGGCTTCGTGCATTTTCTGAATTAAATCATCGAATAGCGAAATAGCTTCGTCTATAATCTTATCGCTTTTTTTACTGTCAAGCTCAGGGGAAGAAAGTTCTTTAACATACACTTCTTCAATCAAAGCACCTAGGGTGTTATTGATTTCTTTTTTTAATTGTTTTCTACTGGACATACTACTTGGCTTTTTTTAAAGTTACAAAAATTATATCCCTATTCTTGTTTTAGGGCTTTCAATGCTTTTTTTATGTGTGAAGTGGCCAATAAACTATCGTGTACATAAACCACTTTTCCTTCTTTATCAATAACAAAAGTGATGCGTTTGGTGTAAAGCCCAAACAATAGCTTTGGCAATTTAAAAAGGCTCTGTACCTTTTTCTTGGTGTCTGCCAACAAGATAAAAGGAAGGCGGTGGCGTTCTGCAAAGCGTTTATGGCTTCCAATACTGTCAGAACTTATCCCAATAACCTCTGCTCCTAGGTCTTTAAAATCTTCATAACTATCGCGAAAAGAACAAGCTTCTGCGGTACAACCTGGGGTTTCGTCTTTGGGGTAGAAATACACTACTGCGGGCTTTTGACCAATTACAGTGTCACTTTTAAACAGTTCTCCTTTTTGGTCGTTTAATTCAAAATAGGGAACAATGTCCCCAACCTTTAAACTCATATTTAGTCAGAATAAGTCACAAAATTTCGGGGGGTTTCATACAGCACCACTTCGAGATTCTGCTCAGATGTTAGGATTTTTTTTAATTTTTGGTGAATCACCACAGCAATATTTTCTGCGGTTGGAATAAGGTCCGAAAACTCGGGCACCTCAAGATTTAGGTTTTTATGATCAAAGGCGTCTTCTACCTCACGCTTAATGTGATCTTTTAATATTTTCATATCCATAACATAGCCCGTATTTGGATCAATTGGACCAGTTACACTCACAATTAGTTCATAATTGTGCCCGTGAAAGTGTGGGTTAGAACACTTTCCAAAATGGGCTTCGTTTTCTGTATCGCTCCAGTCTTTTCGATACAGACGGTGAGCGGCATTAAAATGTGCCTTTCGGCTAACTTTAACTCGTTTCATAGCTTTTTTTAAGGTAGTTGTGTACTCGATCAAAAATAATTTTAAACCAAGCGGTGTAATCATCAGGCTGAGCAACAATCGCTTTAGCAATGGAGTCCATATCCATCCATTTCCATGCGACTACTTCCTCAGGGTTAATTTTGGGTTCTTCTTCACTATAGCCCACCATAACGTGGTCTAACTCATGCTCGGTCAAACCATTGTCAAAAGGAGCTTTATAAATAAAGCTGAACAACTCCTCTAAAGGAACCTCAAAACCCATTTCCTCTTGTAAACGACGTTTCCCCGCAGCTAAATTACTCTCTCCGTGGCGTTGATGACTACAACAGGTATTCGTCCACAAACCAGGAGAATGGTATTTGTGTAAGGCCCGTTGTTGTAACATCAGCTCTCCTTTTTGATTGAAAATAAAAACAGAGAAAGCACGATGAAGCACTGCTTTTTCGTGTGCTTCCATTTTAGGCATTAAGCCAATGGGTTCATCTTGTTCGTTAACAAGGATTACTTTTTCTTCTTTCATGCACATCAAAAGTACCCATAAAAAAGTCAAAAACCTATTTTGTGGCAAGACTCCTTCCCAGATATAATGGTACTTTTGTGAAAATTTTAGACCACTATGTTGTTAGAGGAAATCGCAAAACGACGCACCTTTGGAATCATTTCACACCCCGATGCTGGGAAAACAACCCTGACTGAAAAACTCTTGTTATTTGGAGGAGCCATTCAAGAAGCAGGAGCAGTTAAATCAAATAAAATTAAAAAAGGGGCTACGAGTGATTTTATGGAAATTGAGCGCCAGCGTGGGATTTCTGTCGCTACCTCAGTACTCGCTTTTTACTATAAAGACAAGAAAATTAACATCCTCGATACCCCAGGGCACAAAGACTTTGCAGAAGATACTTTTAGAACCCTTACCGCGGTAGATAGTGTAATTGTGGTTATTGATGTCGCTAAAGGGGTCGAAGAACAAACCGAAAAACTGGTAGAAGTGTGCCGCATGCGCGCTATTCCAATGATTGTCTTTATCAACAAACTTGACCGTGAAGGAAAAGATGCTTTTGACTTAATGGATGAAGTAGAACAAAAGTTAGGACTTCGCGTAACTCCCCTCACCTTCCCCATTGGCATGGGCTATGATTTTCAAGGTATCTACAACATATGGGCAAAAAACGTACAACTCTTTGTAGAAGAAAACAAACAGCAAAAAGGAACTTCAGTAGCCTACAATGAATTAACAGATCCTGCATTGGCGCAAGCCATAGGACAAAAAGCCCTAGACCAACTCAATGAAGAATTAGAGTTAGTTGAAGGTGTGTATCCAGAATTCGATCAAGAAGCCTACCTCAACGGAAAGCTACAACCCGTATTTTTTGGGTCTGCACTCAACAATTTTGGCGTGCAAGAATTGCTGGACTGCTTTATCGATATTGCCCCTGCTCCACTCATCAAAAGAGCGGAAGAACGGGAAATTGACCCCACCGAGAAAAACTTTAGTGGCTTTGTTTTTAAAATTCATGCCAATATGGACCCCAATCATCGTGATCGTTTGGCCTTCATTAAAATTGTTTCGGGCACTTTTGAGCGCAACAAACCCTACTTACATGTACGCAATAATAAAAAATTAAAATTCTCTAGCCCCAATGCCTTTTTTGCAGAAAAGAAAGAAATTGTAGACATCTCCTACCCGGGGGATATCGTAGGCCTGCACGATACGGGAAACTTCAAAATTGGAGATTCCCTAACCGCAGGAGAGCAAATTAACTTTAAAGGAATACCCAGCTTCTCGCCTGAGCACTTTCGCTACATAAACAATGCCGATCCTATGAAAGCCAAACAGCTCAACAAAGGCATTGATCAATTAATGGATGAAGGAGTGGCCCAATTGTTTACCCTTTCCCTCAACAATAGAAAAGTGATTGGTACAGTAGGTGCCCTTCAATTTGACGTTATTCAATACCGCCTAGAACACGAGTACGGGGCAAAATGCTCCTACGAAAACTTGAATGTTCACAAAGCTTGTTGGATAGCGCCAGAAGACGAAAACAATGAAGAATTTCTCGACTTTAAGCGGGTAAAGCAAAAATTCATGGCCAAAGACAAAGAAGGGCAGTTAGTGTTTCTAGCCGATTCTGCATTTTCCCTGCAAATGACGCAACAAAAATACCCCTCAGTAAAATTCCATTTTAGTTCAGAGTTTTAAAATGATTAAAACAGAGCGCTTTGAACAAGTAGAAGTTACCAGTCAAGCCGCATTAAGAGCGTGGCTAATAGAACACCACCAACAAGCAGCATCTGTTTGGTTAGTTACCTACAAAAAAAGCGAGCAAGAAAAATATGTCTCTCGCGAAGAAGTGCTGGACGAATTGATTTGCTTTGGTTGGATTGACGGGATTCGAAGAAAACGCGACGATAAAACAAGCATGCAACTCATTGCCCCACGAAAAGCACAACACTGGGCAAAATCCTATAAAGAACGTGCTGCAAAACTCATTGAAGCAGGAAAAATGCACCAAGCAGGACACGCAGCTATAAACCTTGGGAAAGAAAGTGGCCTTTGGAATTTCATGGACGATGTTGACGCCTTAATTGTTCCCAAAGACCTGCAACTAGCTTTACAAGAATTTACCGGAGCAGAGGTGTTTTTTCAAAGTATCAACCCCTCAAGTAAACGTTTTGTTTTACGGTGGATCAAACTGGCCAAGACAGAAAAAACACGCAAAAGTCGCCTTTTAAAAGTAGCACAACTCGCCGCAAAGGGGGAAAAATTACCTGGTAGTTGAATTTCTACTTATCTTATAGGCTCGTTACAATGCTTAGCAATGAAATACATCAAACCCCTCTACCCCTTTCTTTTGGGAGGCCTTCTCTTATCTTTCAGTACAACATTTAGTCAACTTTTTATCATTAACACCTTAGCACAACTGTTGCTCTTTGGTTTGGTGGTGTGTTGGCCTATCTGGAAAACAGGGCGACTGGCCTATGTAGACATTGGCTGGCCCATGGGTTTAGCCCTTATAGGCTTCCTCAATCTCTATTTTGGAGAAGGCTACGTTTGGCGTGTACGCATCGTTAGCTTTATCTACCTCTTCATTGGTTTACGCATGGGGCTAGGCGCACTGCAACTGTGGCAAAAAGGCTATATGAAAAAAGAATTCCCCCGCTACCAATACCAACGCCGTCGTTGGGAACGTGCAGGGAAAACCAATATTCCGTTGGCTATGCAAATAGATGCTTTGGTGCAAGGCTTAGCAAATGCCACCTTCTTAGCATTACCTGCATTCATTATTGGCGCGAATACAAACCCAACTTTTTCGACGGTTGAAATTGTTGGTTTGGTACTCTGGGGGATGGCTTACGCCTTTGAATCTATTGCCGATGCGCAGAAAATTCGTTTCCTCAGAAAAATGTCGGGTTTGGGCGAAAAGCGAAAAGTGTGTGATGTGGGTCTTTGGCAATACAGTCGCCACCCCAACTATTTTGGGGAATGGATGGTGTGGAATGCGCTCGTCCTTGCAAGTGTACCATCATGGCTAGTCTTGGCTGAGCGTGAACCCCTGGTAATTTGGCTTTTGCTAGGACTAGGGCTACTTTTTGTTTCTCGCTTGATGTACCTCTCCTTGGTTTATTTAACGGGGGCTGTCCCCTCAGAATACTACTCCCTTCAAAAACGCCCGGATTACAAAGCCTATACCGAACGGGTGAATATGTTTTTCCCAGGGAGGCCAAAACACCGCTAGCACGAGCACCCCTTGGGGAAGTTTCTTCTTTTTATTACTTTAGTTACTAACAGATCCCAAATCTGTACTACTGCCGATGAACCTAAACTTAAATCATACACGCATTACTTTTTGGAGTCTAAACGATCAATGTTACACAGCTAGGGTTGTTGTTAGTATTGGTAATTAAGAAAGGTTAAAATAAATACTTATGGAAAATAAAAATAATGACTGGTTTGTTAGAGTGTTAATTGTAGTGCTAAGCTTCCTAATTGGTGCTATGATCTTCTATAATTTCTTTATAACAGCCCCTGTTGGAGAAATTTCGAATAGTTTAATTGCCCTCCTAATCTTATTAATACTACTCATCTTAAGTGAAGCTTTTGACAATATAGCTTTAAGAAAAATATTAAGTTTAAATCGAAAAATTGAAGAGAAGAGAATAGAAGTTAGTGACTTAAAAAGTGAAAAGCAAAATCTGCTTAACATGCTCGTTAAAAATATTTCATTTCAAAGTCAATCTGTAGGTATTTCAGGACACGATTTGAAAGAAATTTAACGGTAATTAAAGATGATCCTGAAAGAAAAGAACAAGAGACTAAAGAGAAAGAAGCTAATATAGAAGATGAACAATTATATACCTTTCAAGAACCAAGAAGAATTAACTTTAGAAAAGTAAAACGTCATGTTTTAAATTCATTTATAGAAACTAACAAGATACAGGGGTTTCTATTTTATGAACAAGTAACTTTTTCAAAAAATTATGCAACAGTCGACCCCATATCTACTTTAACCCCAATTTTTGATGTCTATATTGAAACCGAAAGCACTGAAATTTTTATTGAGGTTAAACTTCAACGCGTCGTAAATTCTAGGGAGCAGCTATATTCACGCTTAAGTGCCCTTTATCATTATAGGGAAGCAAAAAAGGTCAAAGCCTATTTACAATTAATTTTAGTGGAACTACCTGAAGATGAGAAAATGGGTAGTATTAGTAACACGGAAGAGCGATTTAGAGATATTTTTGAACCAGCAATTGAAAAGAAACTACTAAAGATTAAATATGTAAAATTAACTAGCGTAGAAACGAAAGGGCTATATAGATAAATTCTCTAACACGCATCTAAAAACCTTTAACACCAAAGAGTGGAACCAAACAATGTAGAACTAATCCCTACTCGCGTCAAAGCCTCTTTTCCCGAAGAGGATTTCAAAAAAGAGTTTAAAGTCACCAAGCAAGCTCCATAAAGGGTATTTAAAGGTAGCGGGTTTGTTCTTTTCAAAAAAGGCATGGCCTACCCAAGCAAAACCATAGCCCACAAGGGGAAGCGCAATCCAAAACTTAGCTTCTTTTTGTGCCACCATAAAAAAGCCCAACAGCATAAACACCAAAAAAGTCCCAATAAAATGGAGAGTTCGGCTGATTTTGTTTTTGTGTTCGCTTAGGTAAAAAGGGTAAAATTCTTGAAAGGACTGGAAACGTTCTTCTGCCATGGTTTGGTTGTTTGCAACAAGATAAAAAAAATCCCCGACTCACGTCGGGGATGTCATTTTAAGCTTCTCCAGTTGGACCAAAGTTGAGCGGAATGGGAGGTTGCTCTTGGGCATTGATTTTACCATTGGCTTGTTCAAAGCGGTAGATGTTGTCTCCTAATGCTTTGTGCAAACGCTTGGCATGCTCGGGGGTCAAGATAATACGTGACTTTACCTTTGCTTTGGGTGCACCAGGCATCATGGCTATAAAATCAACGATAAATTCAGAGACTGAATGATTGATAATGGCCAAGTTACTGTACGTCCCCTCAGCTGTTTTCTCATCCAACTCAATATTGATTTTTTGCTCTTTTCCTGCCTGATCGCTCATGCCTTATAGCTTTACTTTCTCTTCCGATTCTTTGTTAATCAACAAGCTAGTGTACTCGTCTTTAGAGCCAACAATTACTTCGTTGTACTCACGTAAACCAGTACCTGCAGGAATCTTATGTCCAACAATAACGTTCTCTTTTAATCCTTCTAGGGTATCTTCTTTTCCACTCACTGCCGCCTCGTTCAAGACTTTAGTGGTTTCTTGGAAGGAAGCCGCCGAGATAAATGACTTGGTCTGTAGTGAAGCACGGGTGATTCCTTGTAATTCTGGGGTAGCTGTAGCCGGTTGTGCATCACGAGCAACTACTAGTGCTTTCCCTTCGCGTTTCAAGTAAGAATTTTCATCGCGTAATTCGCGTGAAGTTACTACCTGTCCTGCTTGTAAATTTTCAGAATCGCCAACTTCTTCTACTACTTTCTTCCCGTAGAGGTTATCGTTTTCTTCTATAAAGTCGTATTTGTGTACCAACTGCCCTTCGAGTAATAAAGTATCACCTGGGTCGTTGATTTTCACTTTACGCATCATCTGACGTACAACTACCTCAAAGTGCTTGTCGTTGATTTTTACCCCTTGCAAGCGGTAAACTTCTTGCACTTCATTCACTAAGTACTGTTGTACAGCAGATGGGCCTTTGATTTTTAAGATATCCAATGGTGTGATTGATCCGTCAGACAATGGCATCCCGGCTTTTACAAAGTCGTTTTCTTGTACTAATATCTGGTTGGATAATTTCACCAAGTATTTCTTCACGTCTCCAAACTTAGACTCCACGATAATTTCGCGGTTACCACGTTTGATTTTTCCGAAAGAAACAACCCCATCTATCTCAGATACAACAGCTGGATTTGAAGGATTACGCGCTTCGAACAATTCCGTCACACGTGGTAAACCTCCAGTAATATCTCCAGATTTGGCTGACTTACGTGGGATTTTTACCAAGATTTTACCTTCTTGGATTTTCTCGTTATCGTCTACCATAATGTGCGCGCCAACCGGAAGGTTGTAAGAGCGTAGCACATTTCCTTTGTTGTCTTGAATTAAAAGGGTTGGGATAAGTTTCTTGTTTCGCGATTCAGAAATTACTTTTTCTTGGAAACCAGTTTGCTCATCAATTTCTACTTGATAGGTTACCCCTTGTTCGATGTTATCGTAAACAATTTTTCCAGAAAATTCTGATACAATTACCCCGTTGAATGGATCCCATGAACACACAGAGGTTCCCTTCTTAACGGTAGCACCATTTTTGATATTCAATACAGAACCGTAAGGAATGTTATTGGTACTCAACACATTCTTGGTCTTTTTATCAATCAAACGGATTTCAGTAGTTCGTGAAATCACGATATCTGCTTCGTTTCCTTCTTGATCTTGACCTTTCACTGTTTTAAGATCATCAATCTCAGCAATACCATCGAATTTGGTGATTAACTGGTTTTCCTCAGAAATGTTTCCTGCTACCCCACCAACGTGGAAGGTACGCAAGGTTAACTGTGTTCCGGGTTCTCCAATAGATTGTGCAGCAACTACACCAACCGCTTCTCCTTTTTGTACCATTTTACCGGTGGCAAGGTTACGTCCGTAACAAGAAGCACAAATTCCACGTTTAGCTTCACATGTCAATGGAGAACGAACTTCTACCATTTCAATTGGCATATCGTCAATAGAATCAGCAACTAAGTCTAAAATCTCTTGACCTGCTTCTACCACTACTTCTCCTGTAGACGGGTTTACAATGTCTTCTAGTGCAACACGTCCGCGAATACGATCAGATAGTTTTTCAACGATTTCTTCGTTTTTACGGAGTGGCCTTACTTCTATACCACGGAGGGTACCACAGTCTACTGTATTGATGATTACGTCTTGTGATACATCAACTAAACGACGGGTAAGGTATCCCGCATCGGCTGTTTTCAAGGCGGTATCTGCCAAACCTTTACGTGCACCGTGCGTAGAGATAAAGTATTCTAGAATTGAGAGTCCTTCTTTAAAGTTAGATAGGATTGGGTTCTCAATGATTTCTCCACCTCCAGCAGTTGATTTTTTGGGCTTAGCCATCAAACCACGCATACCGGTTAACTGACGAATTTGCTCTTTCGAACCACGGGCTCCAGAATCCAACATCATATATACTGAGTTAAATCCTTGCTGGTCTTCACTAATACGCTTCATGGCCAATGAGGTCAAATGCGAGTTAGTCGAGGTCCACACATCAATAATTTGGTTGTAACGCTCGTTATTGGTGATGAGTCCCATGTTGTAGTTCCCCATAATTCCGTCTACCTTTTTATTGGCATCGTCAATTAATGGTAACTTTTCTGGTGGGATAATAATATCTCCTAAGCTGAAGGATAAACCACCTTTAAAGGCAAATCCATATCCCATGTCTTTAATTTTATCTAAGAACTCAGCTGTTTCAGGAACACTTGTTACTTTAAGAATTTGACCAATGATATCACGCAAGTTTTTCTTGGTCAATACTTCATTGAAATAACCTGCTTTTTCAGGAACTACCTCATTAAAGAGGACACGACCTACAGTGGTTTCAATGATTTGGTATTCTAACGCTCCTGCTTCATTCAATACTTTGGTACGTATTTTAATGATGGCGTTCAAGTCTACACGTTTCTCGTTGTATGCAATGTGCACTTCTTCTACGGAGTAGAAGGTCAAGCCTTCTCCTTTTACAGGTACTTCTTTGGTAGACTTACGTGCTTTGGTCATGTAATACAGCCCCAAGACCATGTCTTGTGATGGTACTGTAACGGGTGAACCGTTGGCAGGGTTAAGGATATTGTGTGAAGCCAACATTAATAGTTGTGCCTCAAGAATAGCCTCTGGCCCAAGCGGTAAGTGCACCGCCATTTGGTCTCCATCAAAGTCAGCGTTAAATGCAGTACACACTAAAGGGTGTAACTGTATTGCTTTTCCTTCAATTAATTTTGGTTGGAACGCTTGGATTCCCAATCGGTGTAATGTGGGGGCACGGTTCAAGAGAACTGGGTGTCCTTTCAAAACGTTTTCAAGGATATCCCAAACCACAGGTTCTTTGCGGTCGATAATTTTCTTGGCTGATTTTACGGTCTTAACAATCCCGCGCTCGATGAGTTTACGTGTAATGAATGGCTTGTACAATTCTGCCGCCATGTCTTTTGGTAAACCACACTCAAATAATTTTAATTCTGGTCCAACAACGATAACCGAACGTGCAGAATAATCAACACGTTTTCCTAAAAGGTTTTGACGGA
>WTJU01000026.1 GCA_011526285.1 Candidatus Arcticimaribacter sp. | reverse complement strand
ACAATAAAAACAGCAGAGGCAGCAAAAGTCATAGAAAATACCCAAAGAGACATCAACATCGCCTTTATCAATGAATTGGCTGTTATCTTCAGTAAAATGGGAATCGACACCTATGAAGTACTAAAAGCCGCAGGAACTAAATGGAACTTTTTAAACTTCACCCCCGGTTTAGTTGGTGGCCATTGCATTGGTGTTGATCCTTACTATCTGGCGTTTAAATCCCAAGAATTGGGATATACACCAGAAATGATACTAGCAGGAAGGAGAATCAATGACGCTATGCCAGCATTCATTGTAAATCAAATTGTCAAAAAATTCCTCCAAAAAAATAGCAGCATCCAAAATGCTTCTGCCCTTATCTTAGGTGCAACATTCAAGGAAAACTGCCCAGACCTTAGAAATTCTAAAGTTGTTGATATTCATAAAGAACTCATTGAATTTGGTTTTAATGTAGACATCTATGATCCCCAAGCAGACAATAACGATTTCAAAAAAGAATACGGGAAAGCCAAACTCGATAAAATCGATCAAAAATACGATGTTATCATCCTAGCTGTAGCGCACCATCAATTCCAATCGTTAAACCCTAAAACAATGCTCCAAGCGAATGGAATAGTATTTGATATTAAAAGCTTTTACAGCGATCCAGAGTTTAATTACCTATGATTAGTGGCACCGTACTACATATCATTCCAACATTACAGAACGGGGGAGCAGAGACAGTACTTACAAGATTAGTAGAAGAACTTGCAAACAAAAACATTCCTCAATTTGTAGTTACCCTTCAAGGGTCTGATGCAGATTTTAATCACCAAAAAGTAAGTCAATTTGCACAAGTTGTTCATCTAAAAACAGCTAAAGTAAACCTAGTGCAGTGGTTAGATGAAAACCCAAATGCAAAAATAATTGCATGGATGTATCGTCCGATTCTCTTTGCGCACAGGCTGAAATCAAAAAGTACAGCTAATCCTGACATTTATTGGAACATAAGAAATTCAAACTTTAGGTACTTTCAAATCATTCAGCGTTGTTCTTTATATGCTTTTGGGGTACTATCTCATTTACTTAAACCAAAAATCATTTATTGTTCCAATCAAGCCAAACTAACCCATCAGGCCTACTTTTTTTCAAAGCAAAACCAAAGAGTAATCCCTAACCGTTGGGCGAAAGTTACCGCTAACCTGCCGTCCATAAATCAACCCAAAACACCCACTTTTCTCTACGTAGGGAGATACGACACCATGAAAGGGCCAAAACGATTGATCAAACTTTTTAGTGCTTTTGTAAAGAAACAACCCGAAGCCTGTTTGCAAATCGCCGGAAGCGGGTGGACCAAAAAAATGATCCCAAAAGAAATAGAAAACAACGTAGTACTTATTGGAAACACCAATAAAATTTACACCTACTACGCCAATGCAACAGCCTTGTTATTCACCTCATATTCTGAGGGATATCCTAACGTTTTAGTAGAGGCCATAGTTTCTGGATTACCCGTTATCGCTTTTGAAGCGGGAGATTCAAAGCTAATCCTTCAAGACTATGCCTTTGGGAACACAGTAAAGTCAAATCAATCATTTCTGCTTGCCATGGAAAAAGCCAGTACCCATCCGCACTCACTAAATGAAAGAATGAATGAATTGACAATTCAAAAGGAAAAACTTAACTTTAGTAAAACTGTTTTGGAATACCTTCAGTTCTTATCATTGTAGCAGATAATTTAATATTTAAGCCTTGGATAAACCCAAATTAATTAGAATAGTTACGGTCCCAATGTCATTAAATAAATTACTCAATGGGCAATGGGAGTATTTTAAAGACCACTATTCAATTACTGCTGTTTCATCAAACAAAAAAGAACTTGAAAAATTTAGGGAACACTTCAATACCCCCTATCACGAAATTCCTTTAACACGAAAAATAACACCCTTTCAAGACCTCTACTGCATTTTTAAGCTCTACCGTTTTCTCAGGAAAGAACAACCAAAAATAGTACACACACAAACCCCTAAAGCCGGTTTAATTGGTATGATAGCAGCTTTTCTTGCTCGTGTACCCATCCGAATGCACGATGTTGTTGGTTTGCCTTTGATGGAAAAAAGAGGACTCAAATTCTATATTTTATATTACGTAGAAAAACTAACCTATGCCTGCGCTCATGTAATATACCCCAACTCATCAGGTCTCAAAGACTACATGCTCAACATAAAACTAATTTCAAACGGTAAAGCAAAAGTGATCGGACATGGATCTTCCAACGGAATTGATGTGAGTCATTTTTCCAAGAAACATTACTCAGCAGCATCAAAAAAAACATTCCAAAAAAAATGGAATTTACACCCAACCGATTTTGTTTTTCTTTTTGTGGGAAGACTCGTTGGTGACAAAGGAATAAACGAACTAATTCACGCATTTGACAAACTCTCCAAACAAAAAAGTGATGTAAAACTAATGCTTGTAGGGACCTATGAAGAAGCATTAGACCCGTTAAAACAAGACACCTTAGAAAAAATTAAAACCAATCCTCAAATTATCTATGCGGCCTATCAAGAAGATGTCCGGGCGTTTTACGCCAATGCAGCCTGCTTTGTTTTTCCAAGCTATCGCGAAGGTTTTCCCAATGTGGTCTTAGAGGCAACTGCTATGGAGTTACCCTGTATAGTAACAGACATTAACGGTTCAAACGAAATTATTTTTAATGATTACAACGGTCTTGTAATTCCAAAAAAAGACCCAGACAAACTTCAGGAGGCGATGCATAAAGTCTACACCGATGAAACGTTTAGAAAATCTATAGTAGCCAACGCTCGAAAAGGAGTAGAAGAGAAATTTGATAAGAAAATATTCTACAGCGCTTTGTTAGAAGAATATAAAAAGCGGGAAGAAAATGTATAGACCACTAAAAAACGTTATCGATCGAATAACTTCCTTGGTGTTGATCATCATGCTATCCCCCCTGGTTGTATTCCTACTGCTTTTAGTGGCACTTCAAAACAAGGGGAATCCAATCTTCACGCAGATTAGGACAGGAAAAAAAGGAGTTTTGTTTAAAATTTACAAACTAAAAACAATGCGCGATACGCTAGGGGATGACGGCAATCCGTTACCAGATCATATGCGCACTACACCGCTGGGAAAATGGATTCGCAAACGTTCACTTGACGAATTACCACAACTACTCAATGTATTTTTCGGGCAAATGAGTTTTGTTGGGCCTCGCCCTTTGTTGCCAGAATACCTACCTTTATACTCAAAGGATCAAAACCGCCGCCATGAGGTTAGGCCTGGTATAACAGGTTGGGCACAAGTTAATGGGAGAAATACGATTTCGTGGCAAGAAAAATTTAAACTTGATGTTCACTATGTCGAGCATCAAAGCTTTTTTTTAGACATAAAAATTTTGTTCATGACCGTAGGAAAGGTCTTTTTACCAAAAGACATTAATGCGGGAGAACAACTCACTATGGAAGCATTCAATGGAAAAAACTAAATACGTATTTATTGGTGCCGGTGGACACGCAAGAGTCATGTCGAGTGTAATTGAATCCAACCACGACGAACTCCTTGCGGTGTTTGATGCCAATCCCGCTAAGCACGATTTAGACGGAGTAAAAAGCGAAGGAGAATACAAGCAAAACATCCATCCAGAGGCTAAACTAATTATTGCGATTGGAGACAATGCAGTACGTGAGCAATTAAGCCACAACATAAAACACACCTTTGGTTCTGCCATTCATGCAAAAGCAGTAGTCGATCGTTTAACCAATTTAGGAGTAGGTGTTCAAATTGTTCATGGAGCAGTCGTAAATCGAGGCTCATCCATTGGGAAACATACCATCATTAACACCAATGCGACAGTTGATCATGATTGTCAAGTTGGAGATTTCGTTCATGTAGCACCCGGTGCTACAATTTGTGGAGGCGTAAAAATTGGGAATGGAACCCTTGTAGGCGCAAATGCTACAATACTTCCTAACTGCACAATTGGTAAAAATGTGCGCATAGGTGCTGGAGCAGTTGTAACAAAATCTATCCCAGACAATGTATTGGCAGTAGGAGTACCAGCTAAAATCATACAGCATGGATAAACCAAAAATCTATTTGTCTTCTCCCCACATGGGTCACCAAGAATTAGAAAATGTAAAAGATGCTTTTGCAACCAATTGGATTTCGCCAGCTGGCCCCTACATTAATCAATTTGAAGATGATTTGGCTGACTATTGTGGAACAGCCGATGCGGCTGTAGTACAGTCAGGGACAGCCGCCATTCACTTGGCCTTGCGTTTAATTGGGATTCAACCCAATGATAAAATTATTTGTCAAACCTTTACTTTCGTTGGGTCATGTAATCCAATTCTTTATGAAAAAGCACACCCCATATTTATAGATTCTGAAGAAGACACATGGAACATGTGCCCTGACGCCTTAGAACAAGCCTTGAAAGCTTGTCAAAAAGAGGGCGACTTACCCAAGGCCATTATTGTCGTTCATTTATATGGCATGCCTGCCAAAATGAAACAAATCATGGCCATTGCAAACAACTACGGCATCCCTGTTATAGAAGATGCTGCAGAAGCTTTAGGTTCATTCATAGATGGTAAAGCCTGTGGATCATTCGGAGATTTTGGGGTTTTAAGCTTTAACGGGAACAAAATTATCACCACCTCAGGAGGAGGGGCCTTACTTTCTAACAACAAAACCGCACTTGAGAAAGCACGATTTTTAGCAACGCAAGCCAAAGATCAAGCACCACACTACCAACACAGCCAAATAGGCTACAACTATCGCATGTCAAACATAGCGGCAGCCATTGGAGTAGGACAGCTAAACATACTACATGAACGTGTCGCTGCCCGTAGAGCAAATCATGATTTTTACATGGAGCTTCTGCAAGGAAATTCCGGGATTACCTTTTTGCCAGAGCCCATTGGTTATACGAGTAATCGTTGGCTTAGCTGTATTTTAGTAGACCCAAAAAAAACAGGAATAACACAAGAAGAATTACGTGTTCATCTAGAAAAAGAAAACATTGAAAGTCGCCCTTTGTGGAAACCCATGCACCTGCAACCCCTTTTTGCGTCTGCACACTATTTTGGAAGTCAAGTTGCAGAAACCCTATTTAAAACAGGCTTGTGCTTGCCTTCTGGAAGTAATTTAACCCCAGAACAAAAACAGCGAATAGCAAATCAATTGAAAACAGTATTTTCGTCCTAATGTTTGAAAGGATATTCAAATACCACTATTCAAATAAGTTTGCCTATGCACTTGATGCATTGTGCATATGGATTGCCTTAGAAGCACTTTTGTTTCTCAATGGTTCAACCCTTATAATTCGCACAGCCATAGACAAGCCCATATTTATTGGGTTGGCCTTAAGCTGTATTACCTTTTTTAGAGGGTATAAAATGGTCTTGCGTTTTACCACCTTCATAGACATTGGGAAAATTGCATCCGGTTTAATTTTCACTATTGTCATTTATGCCATCTACATAAAAGCCAACACACGAGGACATTACAACTACCTCTTGTTGTTGTTTTATTTCAGTCTATCCCTTTTATCCCTCTACCGCTTGGTCATTAAACTGCTCTATGCACGAGTAACTAAAGAAGAAAAATTACTAAACACCCTTTTATTTGGAGCGGGTGCCAACGGTTTACGTACCAAACGTGCTTTAGACGATAGTAATGCAGTTAACGTATTGGCCTTTATTGACGATGAACCGGGGACTTTAGGGCGAAGCATTGAAGGTTTAACCGTAATGCGTTTAGATGAGAAACTTGAAAAATTCATCGAAAATAAAAACGTCCAACAAGTCATCATTACCACTGAGAAAGTCAGTCAAAAAAAGAAAAATGAACTTTTTCAGTTCTTCAAAAACAAGGGAATAAAAATATTTACCGTTCCGCCAATAGACAAGCTAGCGAGTAACAAGGCTATTGTAAACAACCTTACTCCCATAAAAATTGAAGACCTACTCAAGCGTGATCAAATCAAAATTGATTTAGAAAAAAACCAATCCCAGTACCAAGGGAAATCCATACTCGTAACAGGAGCAGCGGGGTCAATTGGAAGCGAAATAGTGCGACAACTATTGCGTTATTCACCAGCGAGAATCATTTTATTTGATCAAGCAGAAACCCCTTTGTTTGACCTAAAAAATGAACTTAGTCAACATCAAACCAAAGTAGAGCTGCAATTCTATTTACAAAGTGTTACCAGTAAAACAGCCATAGCGCAATGCTTTAAAGATTTTAGTATAGACGTTGTCTTTCATGCAGCGGCATATAAACACGTGTTCATGACTGAAGCCCTTCCAAAAGCTGCTATTCAAAATAATGTATTGGGGACAAAAAATGTGGTAGATGTTGCGCTAGAAAATAACGTTTCTCACCTTGTTATGGTGTCAACAGACAAGGCTGTTAACCCTTCTAATGTTATGGGAGCCTCAAAACGGATTGCAGAGATATATGTGGCAGGGAAAGCAGAGCAAACCACTACCCAAATCATTACCACCCGCTTTGGCAACGTTTTAGGATCGAACGGATCAGTAGTTCCAATCTTTAAAGAACAAATCGCTAAGGGGGGCCCAGTAACCATTACCCATCCAGAAATAACCCGTTATTTCATGACCATTACCGAAGCTTGCCAACTGGTTCTTGAAGCAGGAGCAACAGGAATTGGTGGGGAAATTTATGTTTTCGACATGGGCGAGCCAGTTAAAATAAAAGATTTAGCTACCAGTATGATTCGTCTCTCTGGGTTAATCGAAAACCAAGACATCCAATTGGTCTATAATGGTCTTCGCCCGGGAGAAAAACTCTACGAAGAACTCCTTACCGATAAAGAAAACCTTAAAGCTTCTCACAACGAACTACTATTCATCGCTGATAAAGAAACTTTTTCTGCCCAACAACAAGACGATATTCTCACCCTAATAGACATGGCAGAAAATGGAAAAGATGCGGTAACCTTGGTCAAGAAAATGAAAGACATAGTGCCAGAATACAAGTCTATGAATTCTGTCTTCGAAGCCTTAGATCAATAAATTAGTTTCCAGGAACAATCTTAATGTTTCGAATACAAACACTAAAGGGATAACGTTGAATACCGTTATTGTTGAGCACAGATGGATATTTGATAAAACTCAAACGGAAATTTGGGATAAGCGGAAGAGGAACGACCACTTGACGAAATTCAGTTACATCATAAGTAGAATCTGACCATAACTCTCCAGGTTCAATACTCACACTAGAACTT
>WTJU01000080.1 GCA_011526285.1 Candidatus Arcticimaribacter sp. | reverse complement strand
ACATTTTGGTTAGCGGTTTTCAAGCCTTCTTCAAGTTCTTTTAAAGATACCTGCCCAGCGCAAACCACCACATGGTCTACTTCTAGAAGTTGCGGTTCTTCTCCAACACGAATGTGTAAACCTTGATCATCTACCTTTTCATAGCTTACATCAGCCAACATTTTCACGTCTTTCATGCTCAGGCTTGAGCGGTGAATCCACCCGGTTGTTTTCCCAAGATTTTTCCCGTGCTTTCCTTTCGAACGTTTTAGCAAGTAGATTTCTCTTGGTGAGGCAAGGGGTTGAGGTGCTTCTGCAAGGGCACCGCCTTTGGCATAGCTCATGTCTACGCCCCATTCTTTCATGTAGTTTTCGGTATTCATGCTCACAGACTCGTGGGCCATGTCGTGGGCTAAATATTCGGCCATGTCGAAACCAATTCCGCCAGCACCAATAATGGCAACCTTACCGCCTACAGTTTTTTTATGGTACAACACGTCTGCATAGTCCAATACTTTAGGATGATCGATTCCCTCTACATCAAGCGTTCGAGGGCTTACTCCTGTTGCCAGAATAACATCGTCATATTCTCCTGCAATTAGATCAGCTTCTGTTGCTCTTGTGTTTAGGTGAACCGCAACAGCATACTTTTTCAGCATACTGTCATAATAGCGAATGGTTTGTGAATATTCTTCTTTCCCAGGAATGACCTTTGCCATATTAAACTGCCCACCTATTTCGGCTTTCTCTTCAAACAATACCACCTCATGTCCTCGTTTAGCAGCTACTGTTGCAGCCTCTAAGCCTGCTGGACCTGCACCTACCACAGCTATTTTTTTCTTTTGCGTTGTTGGTGTGTGAACTAATATGGTTTCGTGACAAGCTCTTGGGTTAACGATACAGGAAGAAACCTGCATGGTAAACGTGTGGTCAAGACAAGCTTGGTTGCACGCAATACAGGTATTGATTTCTTCTGGGCGACCTTCAATTGATTTTAGCACTAATTCTGGATCAGCCAAAAACGGACGTGCCATTGAAACCATGTCAGCACTTCCATCTGCTAAAACCTCTTCAGCCACGTCGGGCATGTTAATACGGTTGGTAGTGATAAGCGGGATATTAACTTCTCCCATCATTTTTTTAGTGACCCATGCAAAACCAGCTTTTGGGACAATGGTTCCAATAGTAGGAACACGTGACTCATGCCACCCAATACCCGTGTTGATGATTGTGGCACCGGCAGCTTCTATTGCTTTTGCTAACTGAACAACTTCCTCCCAAGTACTACCTCCTTCTACTAAATCAAGCATAGAAAGGCGGTAAATAATGATGAAATTCTCTCCTACAGCTTCTCGCGTTCGACGAATAATTTCAACCGGGAACTTCATCCTGTTTTCATACGATCCTCCCCATTCATCCGTCCGCAAGTTGGTTTTTTTGGCAATGAATTGGTTGATGAGGTAGCCTTCTGAGCCCATTACTTCAACTCCATCATAGTTGGCATATTGCGCCAATTTTGCGCAGTTAACATAGTCTTCAATGGTTTGTTCTACTTCTTCACCACTCAACTCACGGGCAGGGAAGGGGCTAATGGGTGCTTTTGTATTACTGGCCGAAACATTCTCAGGCGTATAGCCATAGCGACCAACGTGTAAAATTTGCATGCAAATTTTGCCACCTTCATCATGAACAGCCTGCGTAATCTCTTTGTGTTTTTCTGCTTCTTCTTTGGTGTTCAGAGGGTGGCCAATGGGCAAAGCCAGTCCTTGTTTGCTTGGTGCAACTCCACCAGTTACTATAAGACCAACTTGCCCACGGGCACGCTCAGCATAAAACGCAGCCAAGCGGGGAATCCCTCCATCAATATCTTCTAACATGGTGTGCATTGATCCCATCAACACACGATTCTTTAAAGTAGTAAAACCCAAATCTAGCGGTTCCAGCAAATGCGGGTAGGCAGTAGTCGTTTCCATAATAGTAGTGTAGCTAACAATTTTTTTTCAAGCTACATTTTTTTTCTCTACCGCCCAATTGAATTACAATTTAATTAATCGCAGCAAGGTTTTGTATCTTTCTCCTCAGTTAAAATCAATCTCAATTTTATGGCTTTAAAAACACAGTGGGGGATCTTGGGTTTAGGAAAAATAGCCCACAAATTTGCGCATGATCTTGCTTTGGTGCCTTCGGCTCAACTTACTGCAGTGGCCTCTTCATCAAAAGAACGCGCCATGTCTTTTGCTGAAAAGCATCAAGCCTTAAAAGCTTATGGAGAGTACACTGCGCTCTATAATGATGAAAGTGTTGATGTGATTTACATAGCCGGTGTGCACACAGATCATTATGCGCATAGCTGTGCTGCTTTAGCGGCTGGGAAGGCTGTTTTTTGTGAAAAGCCCTTAGGCATTAACGCCCGCGAAGTAAAAGAGATGATAGCACTGGCACAGGGGAATAATGTCTTTTTTATGGAAGCTCTGTGGTCACGGTTCAATCCAGCTTTAAGGGCATTAAAAAAAGGAATAGACAGTGGTAGATTAGGCGATTTACGCCATATACAGGCGTCCTTTTCTATGGACCGCCTAAACGATGACCCAGCGGGAAGACTACTGAACACTAAGCTGGGTGGCGGGTCGCTTTTAGATATTGGTATTTATCCTATTTTTTTGGCCTACTTCTTTTTGGGTATGCCTGAAGAGATTATCGCCAAGGCTCATTTCAATACACAAGGCACCGAGATACAAACCAGCATAATTTTTCACTATCACCAAGCACAGGCTCAGTTATACAGTAGTTTAACGCATCCAATAAAAATGGACGCCAAGCTCTTTGGTTCTAAAGGTGAAGTTACCATTCACCCAACATGGCACGAAACAGAAAAGCTTACTTGGCTTCTTAGCGGAGCAGAGACAGAAGAAACACACCCCAAAGCAGGCTTGGGTTATGTGCATGAAATAGAAGAAGTACATTTTTGTTTAATGGAGAACCAGAAGGAAAGCAGCCTGTGGTCGCACACAGACAGCTTGAATTTAATCTCTCTTTTAGACACTGTAAGGGAAAAGGCAGGAATTCGATTTCCACAGGAACCCTAAACAGCCTCTAAAAATGTGTTAAAATAGACCGAGAACAACCATTCGATTTCAAAATTATTTACCTTGCTTTTATGAAACACCTACTTTTTTTACTCTTTCCAGTATTGGTTTTTGCACAGCGCGGACAAACAGGTGATGCAACTTTTGCGCACCGTTTTCCAGACGATGTAAAACAAAAGAACTCTAATTCAACGCTCATTGTATCGAATGAAACAGACCACGATATCATTGCCTTAGTTAGAGGGCAATACGATGAGTATTTACGTCACGTTTATATTCGCACCAAAGAGGAGCATACTTTTGTAGACATGCCCATTACACGCTTTTATGTGCAGTTCAAAGCCAAGGACTTTTATTTTGAAGACTTCGAGCGAACAGTCATCAACTTTGGTGAAAAACACACCTTTCAGTTTTTTTACGACCCCAAGCAAAACATCAACTACAAAAAGATTACAGAAGAACAATTCTTCCGCCACTAGTCGTTAGGTTAAAGCACATCAAATTGATAGGAATATTTGACGGAAAAGATTTGATTGTTTAACGGGTTGTCCCAGTCGGTATCACGCACTAAATTTAAAACAACAAAAAGCCCTGCATTGGCGGTTTGCAACCAGCCAAAGCGTGCATTCACCGAGGTAATATTAGTGATGTTATTGTATTGAAACAGGCTTTGTACAAACATTTGTGGTGTGAAGGAGTAGGTTAATCGTGCCCCAGACACAAAAGCATCAATGGTACCATTTTCCAATTCCAAATGATTGTAGTTAACATTGAGGGCAGTCACAAACTTATCTCCCATTCGAATGTTCATGCGGTTCCCCAATTGAATTCGGCTACCCCCATAATATCCACCAAGAACACTACGGTTATAAAAGTTGATGGCTTTATTTGGGTTGGTTTGTAACACAAATTGAAACTCTTGGTGTTTGTATTCACCTTCTGGAATGATCACCCCTGTTAACTGGAAAGGAGTGAAAACCCCTTCGGTTCTGAAATTGATTCCTGTATGAATTTCAAAACCGCTTGGCCATACCCAGTGGTTATCGACATGGAGAAAGCTACTTACTAGACGGTTATCAAAATCCCGAAAACTGTAGTGCGAAATGTGTGGACGTACCTCAAAAATAGGTCCTAAGTTTTTGGTTCGCCATTGTTTGAAAATCAAAAATTCATTTTTCTTAAAGGCAGTTCGCATTAGAAACCCAACTTCTGGATTAAAGCCTTCACCAACCTCGGTATAGCCTGCACTAATTCGCCAACCGTCCCAATTATAATTTGCTTTTAATTGAAAAGCATGATCATCTTCATCAATATCAGGGCTATTGCTTTTAGAGATAAAACCACTAATTACAGCCTTTTTCCCGATCCCTAATTTTCCATCGACTGCATACACCTGATTGTAAGCATCATCTGTTCCCCCAAGTTCGTTTTTACCTACAAAAATTCCCCCGAGCGAAGATCTGCTGTTCGAAAAGTTGTGGTTTACCCGAGCAACAGAGAAGTTATTCCGTGCAATGTCTTGGGCAGCTACTGCTTCGGTTACCATATTGAGCAGCCCTACATTGGTTTGACCAATTTTTCCAGAGACTCTTCCTCCTCCAATAATGGGAACCAGCTCCCCTTCGTCACCTATTCCTATGCGGCGGCTAAAAAACAAGTCTACCTCGCCAGGGCTCCCTACGGTAAATTGTCCGGCATTTTCTAAGAAAAACGCTCGTTTTTCTGGGAAGAAGAGATTAAATCTATCGAGATTTACTTGTTGCTCGTCTACTTCAACCTGCGCAAAATCAGTATTGTAGGTAAGGTCTAGCGTTAACCCAGGAGTAAGGCTGTATTTAATGTCTACACCGGCATCGCCTTGGGTAGTTGTGGTGGTAGGCGAAGTGGCCTTATCGCGAATGTGTTGTCCAATGATATAAGGAATCACCTTTAAATTTTTAGGATTCTTTAGTTCCATTCCAGAAACTTTTCCTGCAACAGAAACCCGTTTAATGTCAAAGCCTAAAGGTAGAGAAGCCCAATAGGCAACCTCACTATTTTTTGCAATGTTTCGTTGAAAATTGACTCCCCAAGTTTTGTTTTTCCCTGCACCAAAACGCAAGGACCTTAGCGGAATAGCAAACTCTGCACTCCAACCATAATCACCTCGTTGGGTTTTAACTTCCCAAGAGGCATCCCAATTGATGTTGGTTCCCCCCACTACACCTCCTTGTTGGCGGTTGTTATTAAAGTTTCCTTCTCCTTCATTATCGATTTGTGCATCGTATTGCATGGCGTCTGCGTTGGTGCCAAAAAGAAAACCATTTTGTTGATCGTTATAGGTGTCAAAAATAAAAAGGAAGCTGTCTTCGTCGCTTAGATCAGCATCTCTGCGGGAGTCTGAAACGACAATGTTTTGGGGAGTACTATCAAAACACACCACAGCAACATAAACCATTTTATTGGTAAATCCTAGGCGAATATGGGTAGGTTCACTCACCGCTGCTCCATAGTTAGGGGTAACTTGCAGAAGCTCGGTAATGGGTGTTATTTTTTGCCAAACAGGATCGTCAATAACATTACCATCTATAATGGGATTATCGGTTAAGGTTTGCACCTCAATTTTGGGTCTGTTGGAGAGGTTTCCACGCTGAGCAAACGCTAAAGCAGAAAAGTACAAGAAGAGGGGAAGAAACCGATAGTATTGCATTGAGGTATTTTTTTTCAAAGTAAGTACAATAAATCGATATGTTAAAATCATGTATATTCAAGCAAATTTTTGACAAATGGGAGAAGTAATTAGCACTATAGATTTAGGGGTAATAGTCCTATATTTTGTAGTCGTTGTTAGTTTAGGTTTGTGGGTAGCACGACAAACCAGTTCAAGTGAAGATTTATTTTTAGGCGGTAGAACCTTGACATGGGGAATTATTGGTTTTTCTCTTTTTGCGTCTAATATTTCTAGTTCTACCATAATAGGTTTAACAGGAGCGGCGTATTCAAGTGGAATCGTACAATCGGTGTATGAATGGATTTCTGGGCTACCACTTATTATTGCTTCATTGATATTTGTTCCCCTCTATTTAAATGCAAAAATCACCACAATTCCTGAGTTTCTGGGACAACGTTTCGATCGTCGTTCTCAGGTATTCTTTTCTGTAGTCACCATTCTAACAAGTATTTTGGTTGAAACTGCTGGGGGGTTATATGCTGGCGCCATAGTCTTAAAAACCTTTTTCCCCAACATTGTGATTTGGCAAACTACCTTGGCGTTGGCTTTTTTTGCAGGGATCTACACCGCTTTTGGCGGTCTAAAAGCAGTGGTTTATACCGACACCCTTCAAGCCATTGTCTTGATTTTAGGAAGCACAGTGTTAACCTACACCCTTTTTGAACAAATGGATTTTTCTATGGATGCGGTATTGGCCGCAGCACCAGAAGGGCATTTTTCAATTTATCGTCCTTTGGGAGATAGTACCTTACCTTGGCCAGGACTTTTCTTAGGGGTACCCCTTTTAGGCTTTTGGTATTGGTCGACCAACCAATATATTGTTCAACGTGTGTTGGGAGCAAAAGACCTAAAACACGCCCGCTGGGGAGTTTTGTTGGGAGGATTTTTAAAGCTTATCCCTCTCTTTATTATGGTCATTCCGGGAGCAATGGCCATTAGCTTATATCAAGGCATTGAAAACCCAGACATGGTTTATCCTACTATTGTTGTTGATGCCTTACCTACAGGTCTTGTTGGCTTGGTTTTAGCAGGGCTCATCTCTGCCATAATGTCTAGTGTAGATTCTACCTTAAATTCTTCATCCACCCTAGTAGTTGTGGATTTTATTCAACCCAAGAACCCAAACCTAACAGCAAAACAGATCCTTAACTACGGACGAATTTCCACTTTTGTATTAATGATAATTGCAGCGGTCTGGGCACCAATGATTGAAAATTTTGGTGGGATTTGGGTTTATCTACAACAGATGTACACCATCTTTGTACCGCCAATTGTAGTGCTCTTTTTGGTAGGGGTGTTCTATCCGCGAGGGAACGGGCAAGGAGCCTTTATGACTTTAGTCCTAGGAACACTGCTTGGTATTGCCTTCTTTGTTTTCCAGCAATTGGGATGGTGGACAATCCATTTTACAATCACCGCGGGAATTGTAGTGGGAATTTCTAGCCTACTATTCGTAATCTTTAGTCAAACAGCCTCCGCACCTCCTGCCGAAGTAGTAGAACGATTTACCTACAAGAAAGCGCTAATCAATCAAGAGAATGAAGGGTTGCCTTGGTATCAGAATTATCTCTACTGGGCGTTGCTTTTATTCTTGTGCATAGTGAGTTTATTTTTAATTTTAAACTAGTATAGATGAACAACAATTGGTGGAAAGAAGGCGTAGTCTATCAAATCTATCCACGGTCTTACAAAGACACTACAGGGAACGGTTTGGGAGACCTAGAAGGGATAATCCAACAGTTAGATTATATTCAGTCTTTGGGAGTAACCATGCTTTGGTTGTGCCCAATTTATGAGTCTCCGAATGATGATAATGGCTATGATATTTCAGACTATCGAAAGATTAGCGATGAATTTGGCGGGAATAAGAGCTTCGATCGCCTATTGGCGGCCATGCGAGAACGCGGACTAAAACTTATCATGGATTTGGTCGTTAATCACTCATCTGATGAACACCACTGGTTTCAACAAGCCAAGAAAAGCAAAGACAATCCCTACCATGATTATTATATCTGGCGTGGGAACAACCCAAATGAAAAACCAAACAACTGGCAGTCGGTTTTCAATGGAAGCGTTTGGAAGTGGAACGAAGCAACACAGGAACATTTTCTCCATTTGTACACACAAAAGCAACCAGATTTAAACTGGGAAAACCCTAAAGTGCGAAAAGAAGTATATGCTATAGTCGATTTTTGGTTGGCAAAAGGAGTAGATGGTTTACGAATGGATGTTATCTCCCTTATCTCAAAACGATTGGCTTTTGAAGACGTTCCCAATGAGATGCCATTTATTGATGTGATGGAAAAGGTTTATGCCAATGGTCCACGCGTGCATGAATTCTTAAAAGAAATGAATCGAGAAGTCCTTTCAAACTACGACATAGTAACTGTGGGAGAAGGACCTGGTGTAAACTTAGTGCATGGGCCTCGCTATGTTTCTGCACGCGAAAAAGAGTTAAACATGGTTTTTCATTTTGACCACTTAACCATAGATTTTGGTCCAGACGGGAAATATGACCCTGTTCCTTTGGACTTTGTCCGTTTTAAAGCCATCTTCCGCCAGTGGGATGAAGCTTTGGCAAACGATGGATGGAACAGTATATTTTTAGGAAACCACGATTTTTCTCGTATTGTTTCTCGTTTTGGGAATGATGGAGTTTACAGAGAACAGTCGGCGAAGCTTTTGGTTACGCTCTTGATGACTTTGCGGGGAACACCTTATGTTTATCAAGGAGATGAAATTGGCATGACCAACGTAGCGCACAGCAGCATAGAATGCTATGACGATGTGGAAACTCGAAATGCATGGAAAGCGGCAGAGGCTGCCGGAAAAGACATGAATAAATTTCTCAAAGCAGTTCACTGGCAAAGTAGAGACAATGCCCGCACACCCATGCAGTGGAATGCATCAGAAAATGCTGGTTTCACCACAGGAAAACCTTGGATTCCTGTGAACAAAAACTACCCTACAATTAATGTTGAAACCGCAGAAAAAGAGGCAAATTCCATCTTGCATTATTACCGTAAAATGATTGCTTTTCGAAAAGCCAACACAACTTTGGTGTATGGTGATTTTGTCGATCTCTTGCCCGAGCACCCACAGCTTTATTGTTATCGGCGTTGGGACAAGGAGGCAAACTTTTTACTGGTGCATAATTTTAGTGACACCCCAACTTCTTGGGAAAAACCGTCTGGAAATTATGAATTCGTATTCGGGAATTATTCCAACGAAAAACAAGCGCTATTGGCTCCTTGGGAAAGCCGAATTTACCGTTCAGTCTAAAACCTTTTCATAGCAGTAAAAAGGGTGGGGGCTTTTTTGTTCAAAAAAGACTTCCCCTACTTTTTTATAATCTCTGGCGGTATAAAAACGGTTATTTCGGGGGTTTTTGCTAAAGGTGTCTAATCGGATAGACAGGCAGTTATTTTCTCTGGCCAACTGCTCCCCAAAATCCATCAGTTCGCGCGCAATACCTTTGCCCTGCTGTTCGGGGTGAACAGCCAATCGATGGACATATAATTGTTTCTTATTTGGGGTGAGCCAGTCAATAGTGCTGTAAAAATCATCCATTTGAAAGGAGAACATTACACAACCAATGATTTCATTTTCAATCGTATAAACATAGAGGGCTTCTTGATTTATATCTTTCTTTAAAACAGCCAAATCTGGGTAGTGCTCATTCCATTGAAAGATGCCGTTAGCGATCATGTGGCGAGCACAGGCTTCAGTTATTTGTTTTACAGGAGTTATGTCTTTTACAATGGCTTTACGAATCATGGGTTCATTGAAATTTCCTTATCTTAATTCAAAAATAATTAAAGATGAAAAATATCGCCTTGCGACTCGTGTTTATTCTCTTCATACTTCTTTTTGTTAGCGGACTGGTTTACGCCGGCACACCCACACCCAGCAATTCCCTTTTAACCGAGGCTGCCCTCTTGATTTTTGGAATTCAAGTGCTAGTGTTTTTACCTTCTTATTTAGCCCAAACAGAACATTTTTATGACCTAACTGGTGGGATTACTTATCTCTCTACCATGGGTTTTATGGCCTACAGGCATCAAGAACTTTTTGGAAGTTGGGACATCCGTTCCTTGCTTTTAACCGCGCTAATAGGAATTTGGGCAATTCGCTTGAGCAGTTTTTTATTCACACGTGTAAAACGCGTAGGAAAAGATGGGCGTTTTGATAGTTTAAAAACCTCTTTTACCCGCTTTTTATTGACTTGGATGCTCCAAGGCTTATGGGTGTTTATGTGTACCTACCCTGCACTAATTGCTTTGGCTTCTCCCACAGATAATGAAATTATTTATTTAGGTATTGGTGCTTTTGTTTGGCTTTTGGGCTGGGGGTATGAAGTGGTGGCTGACAATCAAAAGACAAGCTTCAACAAAGACCCTAAAAATGCTGGAAAGTTCATCAATATTGGTGTGTGGAAGCAATCGCGTCATCCCAATTATGTTGGAGAGTTGGTCTTGTGGACAGGAATCACCATTATTGCGGCTCCTGTTTATCAAGGTTCACAATGGCTTGCACTCATCACGCCTGTATTTGTCTATTGGTTACTCAATAAGGTGAGTGGAGTAAATCTACTGGAAGAACGCGCAGACAAAAAATGGGGCGATGACCCAGCCTATCAGCAATACAAAAAAGACACGCCCATCTTTTTCCCTAAGTTTTTCTAATTCATTTTTAGCCGGTTTCGGTAATTAATTCATGATTGTTGTGCGTGGATTAAAACAGTCTAGAAATCGTAACTTTAGCTAAAAAATGCTAGCGATAATTATTACCCTCTACACTATGGCATTTCAAGGCTATGAAACCCAGGCATATGAAGTTGTAGACCAATTGGACGCAATTGAAATCCGCTATTATCCTCCTGCAATGAAGGTTAAGGTGGAGAGTTCTCTTTCTGAAAACCGCAACTTCAATGCGTTGTTCCGCTATATTTCAGGTAACAATGCATCCAATCAAAAAATTGCCATGACTACACCAGTCTACATGCACAATACCCCCCAAGGGCAAACTATGGAATTTGTCTTGCCCTCCCGCTTTAAAGATGAGGCTCCTGAACCCAAGGGAGCAGGGGTTGAGGTGTATCAGTCTAAAGCAGGTCACTTTGCGGCCATTAGATACGGTGGTTACTCCAATTCAGATAAAGTAAAACACTACACAGGTGCACTGCTTAAAGCCTTGAAAGAAGCGGGGAAAAAAGTAACAAGTGCTGCCATCGTATTATCTTATGATGCTCCGTATAAATTTTACAATCGGCGTAACGAGATTCTTTTTGAAATAGACTATTAAAAAAACCCCCGCTACTGCGGGGGGGTTCATTTAGTCTAATAGATAATCTAGTTGAAGATTCTTAAAGGCGGTATTAAAGGCTTTCACCTCTTCGCTCATTAGGCGTTCATAGGTAGCCAATTGTGTGTTGATAGCTTGCGTGAGTTCTTGACTCACAACTTTATCTTGCGCAGTAGGCGGAAAATCGTTAATCATCACAAGATTGTTAATATGCCCTAATTTATTTGTCAAACGAATAGGGAAGTTCAAGGGGTCTTGATTACTTCTATTTTTAGTTTGATACAAGGCCTTTTCTACGGTAGACAAAGCTTTAGATAATGCTTTGGCCTGTTCGCGTAAATCAGTTGTGCTTTCATCACTTTTAAAGTTCGTTTCAAATTCTTTGAGCTTTTTATTTACAGCACGAATTTTTTTAATGGCCTTATGCGCCTTATCTAGGGTTTGATTGTTACTATTTACAAAATCAAATTGCGCTTGCATATCGGCCACACTCACTTCTGCTAGTGGAGACGGGAGGATATTTAGTGTCTGGCTTTGTTCCTCACCGTTAACAGTAAGTTTAACCGTATACTGTCCCGGTACGGCTTTCGCTCCTTGAAGTGAGGCACTCCAGAGAATCATTCCTTTTAAGCGTTCTGCACCGTCATAACGCATGTTCCAAACAAATTGATTTCCTCCTTTTTTCACCTTTAATTCGTTCTTCTTGTCTTTGGTGCTAAATCGTTTGATAAGGGTTCCGTCTTTTTGATGGAAACTCAACGCAACGCTGTCTTTCTCTGCATCATATGAAGGAAGATAAAAGTGTGTAATTACACCATTGGGTAAGTTGGTACCAGCCGTTAAAGAACTACGTCCGCCCCGTCCTGATAGACGGTAGCTGTCTTTAGGGGTGTACAATACAGCTTTGCTATCGTCTTTTGAAAGTTGATGTAAGACTGTTAAGTCATCTAACATCCAAACGCTACGGCCTTGGGTGGCTACAATAAGACTATTGTCTTTGAGTGCAAGATCGGTAATGGGAACAATGGGAAGATTTTGTTGGAATGCTTCCCAGCTTTCACCATCGTTAAATGAAATATACATTCCTGTTTCTGTACCAGCATACAACAGTCCTTTTTTGGTTGGGTCTGCCCGTACAACACGTGTGAAGTGTTCACTTGGGATTCCTTGGTTTATTTGTTCCCAGCTAGCCCCGTAGTCGGTTGTTTTGTATAAATAGGGTCGGAAATCGCCCATTTTGTAACGTGTTCCGGCTACATAGCATGTTCCAGCATCAAAAGGTGAGGGTTCAACACTGTTGATCATCATCCATTCTGGCATTCCTTTGGGCGTTACATTTGTCCAGTTTTTTCCTCCATCTCGGGTAAGGTGAATTAGACCATCATCGCTTCCCACCCACAAAAGACCTTCTTGCAAGGGAGATTCGTCAGCGGCGAAAATAGTACAGTAATATTCTACACCTGTATTGTCTTGGGTAATGGGACCCCCAGAAGATTTTAATTTTTCAGGGTCGTTGCGGGTTAAATCTGGACTGATAATCTCCCAGCTTTGCCCTTCATTTTCTGTGACGTGCACATGGTTAGAAAAGGTATAAAGGCGCTTGGGGTTGTGACGGCTAAAAACAATGGGGAAGTTCCACTGAAAACGATATTTCATACCCTCTGCACCATAACCCATTGGGTTGTCTGGCCAAACATTAATTCCGCGAACACTTTGTTTCTCGTGATTCACACGTGTTAAAAAGCCGCCATAGCTTCCGCCATAAACAATTTCGTTATTGGTGGGATCAATCGCTATGTGTGCAGATTCTCCTCCGGCTGTTGCCTCCCAATCGTCTTCCCCAATTTCACGTCCAAAACTACGATGGCGAACCCGAATGGTCGAGTTGTCTTGTTGGGCGACATAAATACGATAAGGGAAAGCGTTGTCTGTTGTAACACGATAAAACTGAGCAGTAGGCTGATTGTGATAGGTGCTCCAAGTAGTACCTCCGTCATATGATACTTGTGCTCCACCGTCATCAGCAATGATCATGCGTTGATTGTCTTCAGGAGCAATCCACAAATCGTGATGATCACCATGCGGTGCACGGTGTGCTTTAAATGTTTTTCCTCCATCGGTAGAATGATGGTAGGCCACATTCATTACATAAACACCATTTACGTCTTGGGTATCAGCATAAATTTTAGTGTAGTACCAAGCACGCTGACGTAACGCTCTACTTTCGTTTACTTTTGTCCATGAAGACCCGGCATCGTCGGAACGATAGACACCGCCTTGATCTTTATTTTCCACAATGGCCCACACACGTTCAGGATTTACTGGAGAAACGGTTACACCAATAATCCCCAGAGTTCCTTTAGCAAAGCCTTTGTGGTCACTAATTTTTTCCCAAGTTTCACCACGGTCAGTACTTTTCCATAAGGCAGATCCTTCTCCGCCACTACTTAAACTATAAGGTGTACGTTGAACGCGCCAGGTAGCCGCATACAAATTTCGAGGATTGCTAGGATCGATCACCAATTCTACCGCTCCAGCGTGACGGTTGGCAAACAATAGTTTTTTCCAGCTCTTTCCGCCATCAATACTTTTGTAAACACCACGCTCGTTGGTGGGTTTATATAGATTCCCCAAAACAGCAGCATAGACAATATCTGGGTTTTGCGGATCAATAACAATTCGGGGAATGTGTCTTGACTTTGGCAATCCTGCAAAAGACCACGTTTTTCCAGCATCTTCTGATTTCCACATTCCATAGCCCGAAGAGACATTTCCACGAACAGTTACTTCGCCACCACCTACATAGATCACGTTGGGGTCACTCTTTGCAACTGCAATAGCGCCAATGCTTCCACCAAAATAACCATCAGAGATATTTTTATAAGTAATACCACCATCTTCAGTTTTCCAAACACCTCCACCAGTTGCTCCGAAATAAAACAGCTTAGGTTGTCCAGGAACACCAGTAACCGCAGCAGAACGCCCTCCTCTAAAAGGCCCTATTTCACGATAGTTTAAGGAAGAATAGAGTGCTTCAGGATATGCAGGAGTAGTTGATTTTTTCTTTTTGCGCTGTGCTTGCACAGGTTGTAGTAAAAAAACTGCGAGCAATAGCACAAATAGGGGCATACAACGACGGATCATCTTCATCATAATTTTGGTTTTAAACTCCAAAATACAAAAAATTAAAATTGTACTTTAGGGGAACAACAAAACAGAAATCATGAGAAACAATCGTCTTATTTTCCTAAGCTTTGTCCTTACTTTTACCAGCTTTCAGCTCTTCGCGCAGAGCGTGAATAAAATCAAAAAAGAGATTCAAGCATCAGTAGAGCAACAAAAGGAACAATTAATTTCTACCAGTGATGCCATTTGGGAGGCCGCTGAAACCTCTTTGGTAGAATTTAAATCATCCAAGCAACTAAAAGACTATGCGCGTGCCAACGGATTTACAGTGACTGAAAATGTAGCTGATATTCCTACAGCATTTATGGCGAGTTATGGATCGGGGCGACCCATAATAGGAATTTTGGGGGAATTTGATGCAAATGCAGGAATTTCCCAAAAACGCCAACCTACTCGCGAAGCTCGTGTTGAAGGTGGTGCTGGTCACGGTTGTGGGCATAACTTATTTGGAACCGCAAGCCTTGGAGCAGCCGTAGCCATTAAAGAACAAATAGAAAAAGGGCAATTAAAAGGAACGGTTATATTTTACGGAACCCCAGCCGAGGAGACCATTTTTGCAAAAGTATGGATGGCACGTGCTGGAGTGTTTGATCAGCTAGATGTTTGTATGGATTGGCACCCAGGCGCTTCTATTGAAGCAGGAACCCAAAGCAGTAAAGCATTGGTAGACTTCCGTGTTAAATTTTATGGAAGTTCTTCTCACGCTTCTTCCGACCCTTGGAATGGAAAAAGTGCTGTGGATGCAATGGAGTTATATACAACAGGTTTAAACTATTACCGTGAACATATTTTACCCACATCACGTATTCATTATCAAATTGAAAAAGCAGGAGATGTGGTAAATGTGGTTCCTGATTTTGCACAAATATGGACTCGCCTTCGCGAGAACAACCGCGAAAAGGTAGATGTATTATATGAGCGTGCATTAAAAATTGCAGAGGGAGCAGCATTAATGACAGGAACAACGCATGAAGTAAAGTTGATCTCTGGGATTTATGAAATTCAAGTCAATAGAACAGGAGCAGAGGCAATGCAAAAAAACCTTGAATCACTGGGTGAAATCACCTATACAGATGAAGAGGTTGCGTATGCAAATATCATTTTAAAAGAAACAGGAAAACCGCAAAAAGGAATAGACGGAAGCGTACATCCATTGCGTGAGACATTACCCGCACAAGGAGGATCAACAGATGTTGGTGATGTAAGTCAAATTGTACCTACCATCAGAATGTCGGCAACAGTTGCCGCAAGCGGAGGACCATGGCACTCTTGGGCAGTAGTAGCCTGTACAGGAATGTCTATTGGGCACAAAGGAATGATCTATGCATCAAAAGCCTTGGCCATGACGATGGCCGATCTTTACACCAATCCTAAGTTGGTTGAAGCAGTTAAAAAAGACTTTAAAGACAATAAGGTAAATGAAACCTATGATCCTAGAATTTTACCAGGACCACCAAGTTTAGACTAATGTATAGAGCACCACTATTCTTTCTTTTTTTTTTAAGCATAATTAGCGTGCAGGCACAAGCTGTTCTCTCACTAAAAGAGCGCGCAAAGCTGATTGAAACCATTCAAGAAGAACGTTTCGAACATTTGCTTCCTCAATTAATGGAAGCACACCAAATAGATGCTTGGGTTTTAATTACTCGGGAGTATAACGAAGACCCCGTGGTAAAAACAATGCTACCGCCAACATGGCTCAATGCACGTAGACGCACTATATTGGTTTTTACACGCATCCCAAAAACAGGAGAGGTGAAACGGGCAGCCATAACGCGATATCCCTTTGGACGATTAATCCCCTCTGCTTGGAAAAAGGAAGAACAGCCCAATCAAATGAAAGCGTTGGCGGATTATTTACTAAAAAATAATCCGCGGCAAATAGCCATCAATACCTCAAACCACTACGGCATTGCCGATGGCTTGGCTAAAACAGATTTTGATTTACTAACAGAAGCGCTGCCTAAAAAACTAAAAGCTCGTCTTGTTAGTGCTACCCCCTTGGCGGTGAGTTGGATAGAATCACGCACCCCTTTAGAGATGACCATTTACAGACAATTGGTAGAAATCACCCATAACATTATTGCAGAAGCCTTTTCAACGAAAGTCATTACCCCAGGTGTAACAACTACAGATGATGTGGTGTGGTGGATGCGGGAAAAAGTGAATGCCCTTGGTTTAAAAACATGGTTCCACCCGACTATAGATGTCCAACGAAACGAAACAAGTGATTTATATGCTTTCGATGGAAAATCTAAGTTTGACATCATACAACCCGGTGATTTAGTCCACTGTGATTTTGGGATTACTTACCTTGGTCTCAACACCGATTGTCAAGAGTTGGCCTATGTTTTAAAACCCAATGAAACAGACGCACCAGCATACTTAAAAAAGGCGTTAGATGCTGGAAATATAGTGCAAGACATCTTTACTGATCGTTTTAAAGCTGGACGAACCGGGAATGAAACCCTAGCCTTAGCACTAGAAGCAGGAAAAAAAGCAGGCTATCGGCCACAAATTTACACCCACCCACTAGGAAGCTACGGTCACTCAGCCGGAACTACCTTTGGAATGTGGGACGCTCAAGAGGGTGTTCCAGGCTCTGGTGACTGGCCCCTTCATGAAAACACAGTTTACGCCATTGAACTCAACACCAAAGTATACCTTGAAGCGTGGGATAAAGATGTGCGAATAATGTTGGAAGAAGCAGGGTACTATGGGCCTGAAGGCTTTTCTTATGTAAACAAAAGACAAACGAGCCTATACCTTATTGGCAATTAAATGAAACGCCTCTTAATTCTGTTTAGTGCGCTTTTTGTTTTTACAGCATGTACCTTAGACAACGGTAACCCACCTCCAATTGAGTATACCGATTATGATTTACTTTATAACTACGAAGGAGTCAACATGCGTTATGTTAAACTCAATGTAATTGATTTTTTCAAACAAGTTGCACTGGGTGCTGAATATGGACATAGTGCCCAACTTACTAAAAAGTGGAATACACCCATGCGCTTATATCTAGCGGGAGAAACAAATGCTGCTTTAGAACAAGAATTAGCGGACATTATTCACTCCATAAATGCTCTAATGGAAGCAGATTTTTACATAGAACGGGTAAACGATTCACTTCAAAGTAACTTCTATGTTTTCTTGGGTGATGCTCAAGAATATACCAAGCGTTTCCCGCACACAACCCATCTTTTGGAAAGTAATTTAGGATTAGTTACAGTTCATCTAAATGAAAAACACCAAATCACAAACGGAGAGGTTTTTGTCGACCTTAATCGTACCGCACTGGCTGAACAAAAACACCTGCTAAGAGAAGAAATTACACAAGGCTTAGGCTTGCTAAATGATATTCCCTACTACCCAACAAGTATCTTTTATAAAGATCATTCTGTGATAACAGAATATATGCGAAACGACAAAGAAGTAATTCGTCTTCTTTACCATCCTAAAATGGTTTCAGGACTTAACGAAGAAGCTGTAGACGTCGTCGCTCGTTTAATTTTTGGCTTGTAAAGCGGAGTTAAGCTGTTTTATTTCGCTTAAAAAAGAGAGAGAAACTGCTGCTTTTCCCTAGCATGTTTCGGTTTAAGTATAAAATTAAACCAGCCATAGAAAGGAAGAAAATCTGTAAAACAAACAATTCAAAAGACATAGCACAAGTTTTAATAACTGTTTTACAAAAATAAGGCCATCATCCCTTGATTGGGACAATGGCCACTAAGAAGTTGTAAACAAGTTACTAAGAACGAGCTAGTTGACTTTTAAGACAAGCTTTCCGTTTTTCTCGCCAGAGAAGAGACGAAGAAAAGTTTCTCTAAAATTTTCTATTCCTTCATAGACATCTTCTCTACTTTTTAATTTGCCTTCCTGCATCCAACCGGCCATTTCTTTCATGGCTTTTCCATAGTCTTGGGCATAGTCTAGAACCACCATTCCTTTCATGCTGGCACGATTAACCAATAAAGAAAGATAATTTTTAGGTCCTTCAATGGCAGCAGTGGCGTTGTATTGAGAAATAGCACCGCAAATTACCACACGTGCATTCTTGCGCAAGAAAACCAAGGCAGCATCTAAAATATCACCGCCTACATTATCAAAATATACATCGATTCCTTTTGGGCAGTGTTGTTTAATGCCACTCAAAACATTTTCATTTTTGTAATCAATTGCACCGTCAAAACCTAGTTCGTTTACTACATAATCGCATTTGTGTTTGCCACCAGCAATTCCAATTACTCGGCAGCCTTTTATTTTGGCAATTTGCCCAACAATGCTTCCTACAGCTCCTGCTGCACCCGAGACCAAAACAGTATCCCCTTCTTTTATTTCTCCTTCTTGTAGGATGCCAAAATAGGCAGTCATTCCGGGCATACCTAAAGTACCTATATAGGCAGGGAGAGGAGCTCTATTAGGGTCTACTTGATAGTATTGTTCTCCACGAGTAATGAGGTGTGTTTGTACACCGCCCCAGCCCGTAATGTAGTCGCCTTCTTGAAAAGGAGTTTTCCCTTGGGTTTTAATTACTTTTCCAACAGTTCCAGCACGCATCACCTCACCCAATTGTACGGGGGGTATGTAAGAACGTGTTTCATTCATCCAACCTCGCATGGCGGGGTCTAAAGAAATATAATGTTGTTCGACCAACATTTCCCCATCTTCTAAATCACGAATTGGGGTTGAGGTAAAGGTCCAAGTGTCTTCATTGGGAACGCCAACAGGGCGCTGTGCTAATATTTGTTGTTTGTTTTCCATTTCATAAAACTAATAAAAAGAATTACGTTTCATGAAAGTCATCTTGTTTTTCATACAGACCAATTTAATTTTTGATATTTTTAGAAAAAAAGAAAATGAGAAGATTCGCTTTTTTGATGAGTTTCTTGGCTTTAGCTTTTATCGCCACAGCGTCGAGCAGTATTTCTATCTCTGGCAATACTATTCAAATGGGAAAAAAACTAAAACACATAGTCCTTATAGAGTTTAAAGAGGGCACTAGCATTCAGGACATCGAAAAAGTAAAAAAGGCAGCCATAAAACTCAGCGAAATCAATGGAGTACATGAGTTAGCATTTAGTGAAAATGTCTCTCCAGAAAATTTGAACAAAAACTATACGCACGCCTTGACCATGTGGTTTAAAACCGAGGAAGACCGCGATAAGGGCTACTTACCACATCCTATTCATCAGGAATTTGTCAATTTCTTTGTTCCCCTCACCAACAGCGTGTTGGTCTTTGATTATTGGGAAGAATAACTAAAGCTTCAACTCAAGTGACCCTGTGAAGGGCTGTTTTTTTCCATTGACTATAACACTGCTTTCACCTTCTTTATCTACAGTACAGCTAAAGCTTCCTTGCCCTAAATGCAACGCGTAGATAGTATCTCTAAAATTGATTTTAAAGCGCAAACCTTCCCATGCTTCTGGTAGGTTTGGTTGAAAAGACAATTGTCCTTCTTTAACGCGCATGCCTGCAAAGCCTTCCACAATACTCATCCATGTTCCAGCCATGGAGGTAATATGCAATCCCTCTTCAACTTCTGCATTATAATCATCAAGATCAAGGCGAGAAGTCCTTAAATAGAAGGCATAAGCTTGGTCATTTTTATTCAATTTTGAGGCAATAATCGCATGAACACATGGAGACAAAGACGATTCATGAACAGTAAAAGGCTCATAAAAATCGAAATTGCGCCTTAAGGTATCTAAGTCGAAGTGGTCTTCGAAGAAATACATGCCCTGCAACACATCTGCTTGTTTGATATAGGGAGAACGTAAGATACGGTCCCAAGACCAATGTTGATTGATGGGTCGTTCAGCAGGATTCAAATCTTCTACCTTGACCATTTCTTTGTCTAAGAAACCGTCTTGCTGTAAAACAACGTTCAGAGTGCTGTCTTCAGGCAAATACATTTGGTCAGCCGTAGTTTTCCATCGGCTCAGTTCTTCTTTCTTAAACTTGGTTTTTGCTTCTATACGAGCTAATTCATCAGGGGCAGTTATGCTTAGCGCTTCAATTTGTTGCGCGGTATAACGTAAACACCATTGTGCACTGTAGTTTGTGTACCAGTTGTTGTTGACGTTATTTTCATACTCGTTAGGACCAGTTACCCCCAGAATAACGTACTGATTTTTAGCCGCAGAGAAAGAGGCCCGTTGCGCCCAAAAACGACTAATACCAATTAGAACCTCCAAGCCCATTTCAGGGATATAGCTTAAATCATTCGTGTAGCGGGTGTAATTAAAAATGGCAAAAGCAATAGCACTATTACGGTGAATTTCCTCAAAGGTTATTTCCCACTCATTGTGACATTCTTCACCATTCATAGTAACCATGGGGTATAATGCTGCCCCGTTGGTAAATCCTAATTTTTCTGCGTTTTCAATGGCTCTGTCGAGCTGTAGGTAACGATAGGTCAATAAATTACGGGCCACCTTTTGGTTTTTGGTTGCCATGTAGAAGGGAATACAATAGGCTTCAGTATCCCAGTAAGTACTTCCACCATACTTCTCACCAGTAAAACCTTTTGGACCAATATTCAAGCCAGCATCTTCACCACTATAGGTCTGATTGAGTTGAAAAATATTAAATCGGATGGCTTGTTGAGCTTTTATATCACCCTCAATCGTGATATCAGCACTTTTCCAGATGGTTGCCCAGGCCTGTGTTTGCTCTGCTAACAAATCAGAAAAGGAATAGCTTTTGGCTTCAGCTATAACCCCCTCGGCAGTAGACTTAAGCTGCGCTTTTTCGTGCTTGCGACTACTTACATAGCCTCCTAATTTAACTACGCTAAGTGTTTTTCCGGCAGCCAACACATGTTGGTAAATAGTTCCCGCTTTTTTACTTGTTTTAAACGGGTTTCCTGCAACAGACAATTCTTCATTTTCTTCAAAAAGACGAGACCCCATAAAGGTTCCAACAGAAAAGGCGGTTTTTAGGGTTTGCGCTTCTATGTATGCTTGCGCCGCCTGTGCTTCAACAGCATCAATAGCCCAAAATTGATCGTCCCAGTTGCTGTCTTGATTGGTGATTCCCGCATCAACATAAGGGGAAACTTCAACTGTAATGGATTGATTGGCTGAAATAGAATATTGAATAACACCAAGCGCAGGTCGAGCCAAAGATAAAAAGCGTTGACTATTGATATTGATTTCTAGACCGTTCGCTAGTTCTGCAGTAAAAGAGCGTGTGTACAGACCGTTTTCCATGTTGAGCTCTCTGCGGTAATCTTTAACTGCCTTGGCCGTATTTAAATCAAATGATTCTCCGTTTATTTTAAGATCAATACCAATCCAGTTAGGGGCGTTAAGCACTTTAGCAAAATACTCTGGATAACCGTTCTTCCACCAGCCTACTTTGGTTTTATCGGGATAATATACCCCCCCAACATAGCTTCCTTGAAAGGTTGAGCCGCTGTAGTTTTCTTCAAAATTGGCACGTTGCCCCATGGCGCCATTCCCAAGGCTAAATATACTTTCTGAGGCTTTTACATTTTCAGGATTCCAACCCTCTTCTATAATCTTCCAAGGGTGATGCGGATAGTGTTCTAATTTCATTAGAGTGAACGAATAAATTCTGGTTTAATTAAGGCCATTGTGTCAAAACAATGGTCGGCTGTTTTAACTTCATCTGCTCCTCCCATGCCAATGGTTGTCATGCCTGCAGCCTTTGCCGCAGCAATTCCAGCAGCCGCGTCTTCAAAAACAATGCAGTCTTTGGGTGCTTGATTTAAAAGTGCAGCCCCTTTCAAAAAAACTTCAGGGTCTGGTTTTGATATGGTCACATGATTGCCATCAACAATCGCATTGAAGTAGGAAGTGATGTTGAGTTTTTCTAAAATTCGTGTGGCATTTTTACTCGCAGAACCTAACGCCACAGGAATATTATTTTCTTGCGCAAATTGAAGCAGTTCAATCACTCCAGGTAAGATTTCTTCCCGTCCCATTGCATCAATTTGTTGCAAGTAATCTTCATTTTTTTCAATTAAAAGCGCTTCTTTTTCTGTGGATGAAATTTCAACTTCTGCCCAACCTAAAATACGCTCTAGCGATTCCACCCGACTCACTCCTTTTAGGGACTCGTTTTGTTCATGGCTTAATTGAAATCCAACTTTTTCGCCAATGCGTTTCCAGGCAATAAAATGGTATTTTGCGGTATCGACAATGACTCCATCAAGGTCAAAAATAAATGCTTTCATCTGTTCTTTCGTTTTATTGGTCAGATGTGATTTTGTTAATTGGGTTCATACTATTTGCAATGATAGTCTGCGGCACGAGTAGCAATTTGTCCGTGTGGTTTTATATTTACTTTATACCCTAAAGAGTTGGCCCAACCACGCGTAGCATTGACGAGTTTATTGGACTTAAAATTTTCATCTTCGTTATAGTCCATGTCAATTTCTGCTTTTATATCGAGACGTTTTTTAATGGACTCTGCCACATCAATACTCATTTCGGTTTCTTTCCATAAGCGTGTCCACAAATCCTTAATTTGGGGCACCCCACTTTTCTTTAAAATATAATGTACCCCTCGGTTTCCAAAGCGATAAGCAATTACTGTGATGTAGCGGGTTTGCTTGGCGATGCTCTGTGAATCAGTACCTATGTGAATGGAGACAAATGGATTTTCGGCAAGTATTTTTCGGGTGTGGTCGATCGGATCAATTTTATTCCCGTGTATGTCTTTAAAATCTAGTGCCTCATTCATCGCACCGAAGATAAAATTTTTCTTAAAAAAAGGGAGGGTGGTCGTTGAAGAAAGACGCGTATAACTTTACTAAAAAGTACTTTTATTCTTTGGGGCGTAATAACCAAAGCGGGAAAATCAAAAAAAGAGCAAAAACCTTGAAGTACCATCCCACAATGGGAACTAAAACCATCAATAAAATAGACCATTGTTTTTTATTCATTTAAAGTGGTTTTTCAAGTTGTTGAATGCGTTGTTTTACACGTGAGGAAAGATAGAGGATGGTGAGCATGTTAGGAATACACATCAAAGCAAAGGAGAGGTCAATAATTCCAATAACTATATCAACCGTTGCTATTGCAGAGAGGATGATGCTGAATAGATAGAAGTAATTGTACAAGTACCCCCATTTGCGATGGCTTAAAAACCCAAGGCATTTTACTCCGTAGTAGGAGTAAGTGAAAAGAGTAGAAATTCCAAAAACCAAGACCATGAGCAAAAGCAACTGATCCCCAATACCAAAAAACAAACGGTTAAACGCCTCTAAGGTTAAAACGATACCGTTGAGGTCGTTTTCTAAGTGAGCACCACTAACTATGATAATAATTCCTGTAATAGAACAAACTAAAACAGTATCGAGAAGTGGCCCAAGACCGGCTACCAAACCTTCATGCAAGGGTTCTTTGGTTTCAGATTGTCCGTGATACATGGGTGCATTTCCAACACCACTTTCATTTGAAAACACAGCTCGACGAATACCAAGAAAAATCAATCCCCAGAAACCACCTGTAAAGGCAGTATTGAGATTAAATGCCTCGGTAAAAATTGAAGTTAGAGCAGGACCAATAGCGCTTATATTGGTCATTAAAATAAAGACCCCCATACTAAAGTAAAGGATCACCATTAGCGGGACTAACCTAGAAGTTACTTTTACAATTTTTTGTAAACCTCCCAGAATTACCCATGCACTTATAAGTACAAAAATCACCCCTAATATGATTTTCCAGTTTAAATCTCCCAGCGCGAGGTAGCGATTTGGTTCTACTACACTAATGACCGTTTGTGTGAGCTGGTTAGCCGTAAAAGCAGGCAATACACCAAATAACCCAGCAAAGGAAAACCAAAGACCAAGTGATTTTCCAAGTTTGGGGATTCCAAGTTTCATGTAATACATAGGCCCACCGAGTGGGCTACCGTCTGCTTCTTTTTCACGCAACATTACAGCCAAACTACTGCTGTAAAACTTGATTACTGTTCCTAGGGCAGCGGTGATCCACATCCACACTAAAACACCGGGACCACCCATGTAAATAGCAATGGCAACCCCAGAGATATTGCCTAAACCAACTGTTGAAGCTAGCACAGCAGAGAGCGCTTCGAAGCGTGAAATTCCCTTGGTGTTTTCTTTTTGAAACAACAAACGCCAGCCACTAGCAATATTGCGTAAAGCATAGCCTCTAGATTGTACAAGTAAAAACAATCCACCCCCTACAATTAATGTAAACATTATCCATTCTAATGATTGAATGAGTTGATTGATTGAACTAGCTAAAGCATCCATATAGCGAAAATAAAAAAGCCAAGGAGATTCCCTTGGCTTTTACTTGAAAAAGAAAGTGATTTACCAAATGTAAACACGTTCTTCTTTGGGCAGGTACATGCCGTCTCCTTCTTGTACGTTGAAGGTGGTGTAGAAGGCATCCATGTTTTTTAACGGTTGGGTTGCACGGTTGTACCCAGGTGAATGTGGGTCAGTACGCACTTGATTTTTTAAGGCTTCATCACGAATTTTCGCACGCCAAATAGTCCCCCAAGAAAGGAAGAACCGTTCTTCGGCAGAGAATCCGTCGATTGCCCCTGGTTTTCCGTGGTCCTCATGATGAAGGGCTAGCGCATCAAAAGCAGCATGAATTCCACCCAAGTCTCCAATATTTTCTCCCAATGTGAATTTTCCATTGATGAATGTTTCTGGGAGTACTTCAATGGCACTGTACTGATCAGCAAGTTTTTCGCCAAGAGAATTAAATTCTTCGAGGTCTTTGTCGGTCCACCAGTTAACTAAGTTTCCATAGGCATCATAGTCTGCACCAGAATCGTCAAAACCATGCGATATTTCATGACCAATAACGCCACCAATTCCACCATAGTTTACAGCTGCATCAGCGGTAAAGTCAAAGAAAGGGGGTTGTAAAATAGCCGCTGGAAAAACAATTTCATTGTAGGGAGGGTTATAATATGCGTTCACTGTTTGCGGAGACATATACCATTTTGATTTGTCTACCGGTTCTCCTAATTCAGCAATATTTTTTGCAAACTCAAAAGCTGCAACATTCACCATAGCATCGAAATAGGTTGCTTCTCCTGCTGCATTGTTCAAGTTCAAGCTAGAGTAATCTATCCATTGGTCTGGATAGCCTACCTTCACGTTTGTTTTCTCTAATTTTTCAATGGCTTTGGCTTTGGTTTCAGCGTCCATCCACGTTAAATCATTAATACGCTTTTCATAGGCTTTAACTAGGTTACCCACCAATTCTTTCATTTGTGCTTTAGCTTCTGGTGGGAATTTTTCAGCGACATAGAGTTTTCCTAGGGCTTCGCCTAAGGTCCAATTAACGGTTCTGATGGAGCGTTTTTCTAGCGGTTCTTGTGCAATGGCACCACGTAGTGTTTTGCTGTAGAAATCCCAGTTCGCACGGTCCATGTCCATACTTAAACGCCCCGCAGTTCCGTCGATTAATGTCCACCATAAGTAGGCTTTAATATCGTCTACACTGTTGTCTGTCATTAGTTTATCGAGACTAGAAAAATAGCCTAAGTCTGTAATGACAACTGTTTCTATTCCCTCCGCACCAATGGCACTAAAGTATTTAGGCCAAGCGATGCTTTTGGCTAGTGTACTTAATTCTTCAGTACTTTTTGGATTGTAACGTTTAGCAGGGTCACGACGAGCTACTTTATCTAATCGTGCGGCAGCAAGTTGCGTTTCAACACTCAGTACCTGTGCAGCAAGTGCAGCGGCTTCTGCTTCGTTTTTTCCAACGAAACCAAACATACGTGCGACATGTGTTTCGTAAGCAGCTTTAATTTTCTTAGAATCGTCGTCGTCTTTGAGATAGTAATCACGCTCAATTCCCAATGCGCCAGCATAGAGTTGAGGTATGTTTTTATTACTGTCTTTAGCATCTGCAGAGACACCAAAACTGAAGAGCGCACGATTTCCGCGAGGAAGTGTTTCTTCTAAATAGGTCTGAATATCTTCTACTGAACCGATAGCGCCAATACGATCCAAATGAGGTAGAAGTGGCTTTACCCCTTGCTCATTTCGGGCAACAGTATCGTTTATTAATTGATACAATTGTACTGCTTTTGCTTCATCAGCAGTTGTGTCTAGGTTGGGGTCGTTGGCGGCATTTTTTAAAATGGCTAAAACATCAGCATCGGTATTTTCTCTAAGCTCGTTAAAGCTTCCCCAACGGGTTTTATCGTCTGGAATCTCAGTGTTTTTCATCCAAGTTCCGTTAACAAAGTTGTAAAAATCGTCTTGTGGACGTACTTCTTTGTCCATTAAACTTAAGTCGATTCCACTTGCGGTTGCATTTTTAGAACTTTCACAGGCAGCGAAACCTAGTCCTACCAATAGGGCAGCAAGGGAAAAGTGAATACATTTTTTCATGAACTATCAAATTTTCGGGAAAGTACAATTTTTGACGGGAGAAGAAAAAACTTTGGGAAAATTCCTATTCGTCTTTAACAACGATAAAGGTTGCCTTAGTGCCTGTTGACAGGTTCCATAAATTGGCCATCATTAATCTTCCTTGATCGTCATACACACGAACTTCTGCAGTATTGGGCCCAGCTGTTCCTTGGTTTAGGGCCACAAAGTCAAACTTATTAAAGCCATCTTTAAGTTCTACGTCCAGTTTTTTATAGGCCTCAACCAACAATACGTTGGGGTAAAAGACTTGATCGTTATAGCGAATTTGCACCCTATCTCCGTCAGGTTGTTGGTGGTCACGAAAAACAATCCGTACACTTTTACTGTTACTTTTAAAGTCTCCCAAATACTGATCGACTTTAAATTCTCCTGGATTTTTGTCTGACTCAGGCGTTTGCAAACGTTTTAAGAACTCATCTCCGGGATCAATAAAAGCTTCACGAATACCCATTTGAATGTCTTTTTCAAAACTCTTTGGGGCTTCATTGGGTTTAGGGGTGTTGGATAAAAAGTCTTTTTTTAAAAAATCAGGCAATGCATTATCCTCTGGTACTTTCAATAATGATTTCGACAAAGGATCTACTTCTATGCTTCGCTGAAGGGGCTGATTTTCACTTTGTGCCCATAATTGCTGCATTAAAAGAAACATTAAAAGGACCAATTGTCGTTTCATATTTCAAACCTACACAATCTCCTCCCCTTTTAAAAAGCTTTAACAGGGAATTAATGATCGATTTTTTTCCGATAGGTTCG
>WTJU01000029.1:6351-7435 GCA_011526285.1 Candidatus Arcticimaribacter sp. | reverse complement strand
TGGTAGCCGTGTTGCATGACCGCAATTTTCTTTTTTTTGGTGCAGTAGCGTGCCATTCGTATCGCTAAATCACTTGCTTCGCTTCCCGAGTTTACAAAAAACACTTTGTTGAGTTCTTGTGGGAAATAGGAGAGTAAATGTTCTGCATATTGATGTAGCTCATCATAGAGATAACGTGTGTTTGTGTTGAGCTTTGCCATCTGTTTTTGTGCCGCTTCTACTACAGCAGGGTGGTTGTGCCCTACATGCGGAATGTTATTGTAGGCATCGAGGTAGGTGTTGCCTTCGTAATCATACATGTATTGAAGGGCGGCACTTTTGAGGTGTAACGGGTGTTCATAGCTTAGGCTTAGTGCATTGCTTAACAATGAATGGCGTGTAGCCAGTGTTTTTTTTAGTTCAGGAGGTGGCGCTACGTCCAATTCAAGTGTCTGTGAAAAATAGTGCGTTGCTTTTTCTGGACCGATAGCCAACCATTTTAACAGCATATTTTCGGCATTGGTCTCGCTTATTGATGCATAGCTGTTTTCGGGTTGAAGTGCTTTCGCCGCTGCAGAATTACACAAACTCATGCACAAACGCATGGCCATTGCATAGAACAATAACCTAATTTCGTGTTTTTTGAGGGGGGTTATTTTATGGTACCCCAAAAGTAAGTTTGCACTCCAGTACAGATAATCATCTTTGTCATAGGCGATATAAACCATGCCAATAGCTAAATCATAAATACGTGGGCCATACGCCACATCGCCAAAATCTATAACTCCGCTTATTTTATTCGCTTTTACTAAAAGATTATGCTCATTGAAGTCGTTATGTAATATTCCTTTAGGCAACTGATCTTGTTGAGGCTTTACAAATTGCTCAAAACAATGAATATAATAGGAAACCACTCTTCTGACTTCTAGCTTTTCAATAAGACCAATTTTCTTTCTCAGTTCATCGGTAGCATTTAAATGCCATTCCCATTTTCTGTTTTGAATACGACTGCTTTCCAGCTTTGCCAATTCAATACTCATTAAAGCAATTTGTGAACCAATAGATGCTACCAATTCTTCTGTGGCGTTGACTTCTGCTAAAAATT
>WTJU01000029.1:5030-6251 GCA_011526285.1 Candidatus Arcticimaribacter sp. | reverse complement strand
TTAAAATACTGGGCTAGTAAAGTTTCGAGTTGTGACTTCTTCATGCTTCCTTTGTCTTTAAGGATATCAAAGCATAAGTTAATCATCGAAAATCATTCCTGCTTCCTTTTGAAATGAAAATATTTGAATTAAATACACGAATAAAAGAAAGAAGCGATTTTACAGACACCAACCAATGAAAGATTAGTGTCAACTATTATTATGAGTATCTTTGAGATGCATGAAAAAGATTGTTTACCTACTATTTATCTTTTGTGGTAGTCTCTTCGGACAAAAGGACAGTTTAGCCACTATTTCTCTAAAAGAAATTGAATTGAAATCGGTTCGGTTAAATACAACTTTAAATCGTTTTCCCGCTGCGCTTGTGCAAAAGAAAATTGATGTAAACTATGCCGGGCCACAACAATCATTACAGGAATATATTGAAGACTTACCTGGGTTAATTAGTTTTAACAGAACAAATTTTGCGCAGGATTTACGTCTCTCGATTCGAGGTTTTGGTGCGCGTTCTGCTTTTGGTATTCGCGGGATAAAATTGGTGGTAGACGGGATTCCAGAAACTACGCCTGACGGACAAGGGCAGTTGGACAACCTCCCCTTGGCAGTACTGTCTTCAATAGAATTGGTACGCGGACCAAACAGCCTTCGCTTTGGCAATGCTGCAGGCGGGGTGCTTTACCTAAACACCTTAGAAAAAATTGATAAATCATTTAATACTCTAGCACTACACCAAGGAAGTTTTGGGCAACAAAACTATCAATTAACAGGAGGGGTTAAGGGAGAGCGTGGGGCTTTAATTTATAATGCAAGTCACGCCAAAAGCAATGGATATCGAGATCACAGTTCATTTTCAACATCAGTAGTGAATGTAAAATATAAACATCGGTTAAATGCACACACTAGCCTAGTGATTCAATTGAACGCTACCAATAGCCCAAAAGCGCAAGATGCCGGAGGGCAAACCTTAGACGAATATAACACCGCTCGAAGGAGTGCGCGGGATCGAAATATACAATTCGATGCGGGAGAAAGGATTGCCCATTTTAAATCAGGCCTACACCTAGATCACCAAAAAGGAAGCAATCATTTTCAGTACTACGCCTTTGTGGCTGATCGAAATTTTGAAGGAAGGCTTCCTTTTAATTCTGGTGGGTGGATTAATTTGGATCGCAGCTACACCGGTCATGGTGGAAGTTTTGCTAAAACGTGGAATTTACATGC
>WTJU01000029.1:0-4930 GCA_011526285.1 Candidatus Arcticimaribacter sp. | reverse complement strand
AGCACAAAAATTAGCTTGGTGTATTTTGCTATTTTGACGGAAAATGACCTTGTACCCTATCGCCTTGCTGATTTCCCTGGGCGTACTTTCTATCGCAATGCAGGTAGCACTAGTCGTAGCGGTTTCGAATTTTTGTTGGCCCATCGTTTTAGTGAAAAATGGTCCTCACAATTGACTTGGAACAATGGCGAATTTACCTATGTTGACTACGAGAATAATGGAACAAACTATAACGGAAAAAAGCTTCCCGGAATTCCCACTACCTTTGGGCAGTGGAGTATAAACTTCTATCCAAAAAAAGATTGGCAGCTTCGCTATGCACGAACGTATCGCGGGAAATTGTCTGCGCAAGACAGCAACGAAACAACCTTAAATTCTTTCTGGCGAGATGATCTAAGCCTACGTATTCCGGTATCACTTTCAGAACAAAAGCTAAACTTCCTATTCGGTGTAAACAATATTTTTAATGTTGCCTACAGCGATAATGTGCGCATTAATGCTTTTGGAGGTCGATTTTATGAAGCAGCACCTAGAAAAGAAATCTATGCTAGTCTGCGATGGCAATTCTAGAGTCTAATTACCTTAAAGTCTGTTCTTCTTTTGGTCTGATGTTCCTCTTCACTTAGTTGATAACAAGGACTTTGTGTTATCCAAGATTTGATGGATTGTTTCTTGAGTTCTTCTTGAACTGCTTGAAGGAATTCAAAACGATCAGACTCTGCAACAATCACTCTTGTTAGTTTACCTTGAGGAATCTTTTTAGCTTGGAATCCAGAAGCTTTAAGCAATTTGATCAAACGTTCTACATTCTCATGCTTATTGTATGAGCCCACAACTAGTTGATAATCTTTCCTTCCGGCTTTATTTACTTCAGCTTCACCATATCCTTTTCCATAAATACGTTCTGGCTTTTCAATTCTAGCTTGCACATAATCTACTATTGCCTGCGTTCTTCTCTGGGATAAAGCCAAATTATAAGGAGCACTTCCACGACAATCTGTATACGAACTTACTTCAATTTCAAGGCTAGGGTTTTTTTGTAAAACCTCAACTACTTTGTCTACTCGGCCAAGGTATTCATCTAAAATATTACTTTTATCTAGATTGTAAAAAATAGAGGCGAAGGCCTCTGTAAGTTCTTGATTGAGTTGATCAGTATCTACCGCTGATCTTTCTAATTGAACCCATATATTATCAGAATAGCCTTTTATTGTTTTTAGTCGATAAGCAAAAGAATCTTTTTGGGCTAACGGTTGATTATTTTTATACAGAAAAGAACCATTTCTATTTAGAAAAATTGATCCATTTTGTGGAGGGATTGTAGGGATGGCTTCTTTTTTTAAAAGCCTTTGCAAAGGATCTTTATCCTGTAGCATTTTGATATCATTACATAAAACCCCTCTGTTCGCCACAATTAAAGTATCAGATGGAACATAGACATAATAATCTTTTAGTCCGGCTATCTCTGGGTTAAATGGAAAGGTGTATAAATCGTCTGCTCCTTGTCCCCCCTGGCGATCAGAGGCAAAATACCCAATACTAAAATCTTCTTTTATTCCAAAAGAAAAATCATCCTCTTCTGTATTAATACCTTTTCCGAGAATAAAAGTCTCCCAGCGTTTTTCAATCACATGCTCAGCTAAAAACACATCCAATTTACCTATTCCTTCTCGACCATTGGATGAAAAAAATAGCTTTGTATCACTAATCGCAAAAGGAAAAACCTCATCTGCTTCTGAATTAATATCTGGACCCAAATTAACAGGTTTAGAAAAACCTCCATTTACGATATCAACGTAGTATAAATCCATACCTCCAAATCCCTCTGGTCGGTCGCTAGCAAAAAATAAACGTTTCCCATTAGGGGAAATTGCAGGGTGTAAAGTGGAAAAACCCTGCATATTAAATTGAAGTGGAAGTGCAATCTTATTTTGATTTATCTCTGCCATTTTAATAAAATAAATGTTAAGATGCACACTTTTATTCTTATCATATTTATTGTCAGAACGGGTAAAATAAAACCTATCAGTGGTAGCATCATAAGAGCCTGGGCCTTCTTGAAAAAAAGTATTCAAGCTATTTGGCAATGGATTTCCTGGAATCAGGGAAGAAGGACTGGCCGTATAGGTCGCTTGATAGAAATTATAAATAGGTAAATCAGATTTAATTCTCTTTAAAGCACGTTTTTGCTCTTTTGATTTTTCTTGATCACTTAGATAAAATACTCTGCCATTAGAACTTTTATCCAAAAAAATTAACCCAAATTCATTGTTTTCAGTATTCCCTTTAACACCACTAAAGGTGTAAATAGATGCTCCAAATCGTTGCTTATACAATAGGCTATCTTGTTCAAATAAAGAAGGTGTTGGCCATTGAAGCTTATAGGCTTTTGTTATGTATTCCTCTTGTAACTCTTGTTCTTCAATTAATAAATTAGCATAGCGATAATAATCTTTTACGCTTGCTTGATTTGAGTTTGCTACTGGAGCATATGTCGCTTTGGCTTTATCTTCTTGACCGGTGGCTAAATAAGCTTGAGCAAGATTGCGTTGTTGCTCAATTTTTAATTTCTTCTGTTTATTTTCAAAAAAATTTATTGCTTTTTCATACTCATCATTTATAAAGTAATAATCACCCCAAGTATCTTCATTTTGATTTATGGTATTTTTTTGACCAATAAGACTGTTAAAAGCGAAGAAAAATAAAAAGACAAAAAAGATGTACTGTTTCATGCTTAAAAGAATCTAGGTGAACGTAATATAGTCTGTGATTTTGTTGTTAAGTCAAAACGTAAGAAGACTTCGTGAGTCGTTGCGTTTAATCCATTATTAATGACCGAAGAGGGAAAACCATAGGAGTATCCTAAACTGAAGCTTTTTCCTAAATGGATTCCCAGCAGGGCACTCGTTCCAGTCCCTGCAAAAGAACGAAAGGTTTCTTCATTAAAATTATTTCTTATTTGACCTCCAACCCAAAAAGTTTGATTAAATATCGCCATCACAGATAAATCATAACCTGCAACACTTTTTGTTTGTTTTATAAGCATACTAGGTTTTAACATGAAATTCTCTGAAAACTCTATCAAACCTCCACTGATCAAATAAAAGTGCCGTTCAAGTTGATAGTCAACATAGGTAATCATTTGAGGAATTGCGGTGCCTAAATAAAATTTTGGTGTATAATAATAAAACCCAAAACCAATATTAGGTAAAAAATTGTTTTCTTGATCAAGAATAAATGCTTGATCATTTGGGGTAAAAGTATTGATCATGTCTGGGTTCAGAAAATAATTTAATACTCCCGCTTTTAGCCCAACAGCTAAGCGATGATCATTTCTGTTTAAACGTAAATGGTAAGCCAGATCTAAATTAAAAGAAGTATTGCTTATTGGACCAATCTTATCGTTAATAATACTCAAACCAAATCCCACATTTTTAGCAGAAACAGGTCCGCTAAAGGATAAGGTTTGGGTCAACGGTGCACCTTCTATTCCTGTCCATTGCGAGCGTAAAACTGAGGTGAAATTTGCTACTCCACGTGCCCCCACATAACCTGGATTGACCGCTTGATGGTTATACATATAATGGCTAAAGCTCGACTCTTGCTGAGCATTGACCATAGAGGTCAAAGTACTTATCCATATAAGGAAATAGAGCTTCTTCATTAGTTTGTTCTTCGTTTAATATAGACGAATCCAGTTAATGGTGGTTGTCCGTCATTAAATTCTAAAAGATAGAAATAAGTTCCTTCTGGAAGGTTATTACCACTAGAAATAAAGGAAGATACATTAGAAGTCCCCTCCCAGTCATTGTTGTACTGGGTCGTTTCAAATACTTTAGTTTCCCATCGATTAAAGACACTCAAGCGATAAGAAGTTGTTCCATTGAGTCCTTGTATTTCCCAGGTGTCATTGACTCCATCACCATCGGGAGAAAAACCACTAGGAATAACAATTTCAGAAGCACCTAAAGTGACTGTATTTGAGATTAAAACTGGCTGACAAATCAAAAGAAGGTTTTCTACCATTAAGCGATATTGTTTTCCGCCATAAGACGCATCAGGATTATTCCATTGCAATTGACTGGATCTACTCCCTTGAATTACCGTATCGTCTATCAAGTCTTCCCACTGGGGTAAGGCTAGTGTTCCATTGTTTTCTTGCCATTGATAAGCCGCAAAGGAAGGAGAATTTACAGAAGCTGAAACTTGCATACTCGGTGCGAAATTAACCCTTTCAATAGGCTGAATCTGCCATGTTAATGGAGCTGTTATTTCTTGAAAATCAAAAATTCCGTTGGTATTTTGATCATTAGGGCTTTGATAGCCTCCGGCACCCACAACTCTTCCTTGCGCATCTACATTTACTGGACTGCTTCCTAATAGCCCATCTTGGTCTACATCTTCTGCTCCTGACTCAATAACATCAAAACAGTTGTCTCCGTCTGCGTCTATATCAAGATGATCTGGGGTTCCATCTAGATCAGTATCAACAAATCCTTCGTCACTATCTAAAATTCCGTCGTTATCATCGTCTAAATCTATGGTATTAGCAACTTGATCATTGTCACAATCTCCCAGGTCTAAACGTGGAAGTGTAATACTTTGAAAAAGATAGCTACAGGGATCATTTGGGTCAGTATTATCGCTAAGTTCTTGATCGTTTTCGACACCATCACCGTCACGATCTTGATCACAAACATCCCCTATTCCATCCCCGTCAAAATCGAGTTGGTCTACATTTGGTGTTAAAGGACAATTATCTACTTGATCAAAAATACCATCCCCATCGCTGTCGGCATCATTATCAAAATTTAATACAGCAACAACTTCTGCCGTCAAGCTACAATAAAAACTATCACAGTTAGTTGCATCTACGGTCAAGATAAGGCTGGACAAAATATCTCCATCAATCAAATTATCATCTAGCCCT
>WTJU01000110.1:2233-7489 GCA_011526285.1 Candidatus Arcticimaribacter sp. | reverse complement strand
TCAGGATTAATTGCTGGTGGCTCAGGTGGTTCAACGACCTCTATATTTTTTGTAATAGAATTAGAGACTCCTAGTTTATCTGTTGCACGTAAACTAACTGCAAAGGTTCCTTCACCTGGAAACTCATGAGTAGGTTCTTTGTCTGTAGATGTTCCTCCATCACCAAAATTCCAAACATAATCTGTAGCACTTTTAGAAGTGTTTGAAAATGTATAGACTAAAAAGTTTTCGCTCTCAACAGCTGAAAAATTTGCACTCGGAGGTGTAAGATCTGGAATTGATCCCTCTTCAGGTAATTCAAGTTCTTCAACACAACTGAATGTTGTAAACAGCAGTGTGAATAAAGCAGTGCCGAATATCGACCGTAATATTTTATCTGTAAATAAATGTGTTGTTTTCATAATGTACTTTTTTACCTAGACTTGGTTAAAACCAAGCCTAGGTCTTATTAACTATAAATGAAATTAATATCCAGGATTTTGCGTTAAAGCTCCCTTACTTAAACCAATCTCTACTTGCGGAATCGGTAACAACAAGTCTGTTGAAGTAAATCCATACCCATTATTAGACGAGAAAGTTGAAAGTACATCGAGTGCTGCACCAAAACGGATCAAATCAAAAAGACGATGGTTTTCAAAAGCCAATTCTACGCGTCTTTCATTGAGTAATTGTTCTTTTGTTACAATGGTCGCTCCATCAGGTAATCCAGCACGAACTCGTACCGCATCATAATAGCTTAGAGCAGTTGGATCTATGGTCTCATTTCCTGTTCCAATTTTTGCTTCAATAAACATTAAAAGCACATCAGCATAGCGAATTACGATCCAGTCATTTCCTGCCTTTGTTGGGTCATTGGCATAATCTGGTCCTTCTTCGCCATTCGGAAAATATTTGCCCACTTGATATTCTTGAGGCTGACTAGCATCCTGACGAAATGATACAGATGCACGGTTTCCACCATAAGTATCGAAGGCAGTTCGAACATCAGCAGTGACATAATTTACCCCTGAGGTTCTACCCACAGCATTTAGCCACTCAGCAGAGAAGTTTTGGCTGTCAATTCCTCCTGTTTCGTAACCAATAGAAAAAATGGTTTCACTGTTGTTTTCATTATAAAAAACATCGTGAAAATTTCCTTCCAAGGCATAATCACCGCTATTGATAACTGCTTGAAGCAATGATTCAGCAGCGTTATAATTACCTCTAGTAAGGTGTACTTTAGCCAATAATGCTTGTGCTCCCGCTTGTGAAGCCCGTGTTCTGTAGCTATTGTCTAAACCACTAATGGCAGTTGTCAAGTCACTTTCTATTAGTGTGTATATGTCATTTACATCTGCTCGTGTGTAGGCAATATCTGTATCATTTGGTCCAATTACCGAAGTAACCAAAGGTACAGATCCATAGAGTCGAACCAGTTGGAAGTATGCATAAGCACGTACGAAACTTGCTTCTGCTTCAAATTGTGTGGCAGTTGCTCCTGAAGCGGCATCTAAGTTGGCTAAAACGATATTAGCACGGAAGATCACGTTATAAAAGCTTCTGTAATAATCAGCAACAATACCATTGGTGGCTTCCACTGCATAGCTTTCAAATTGTGCAGCCTCTCCTTCTTGAGCTTTTGTTCGGGTGTTATCACTTCGCATTTCTGTTAGGTAGAATTCAACTTGTGTCGCATGATTATCATTCGCGCTGGTTGAATTTTCTCCTTGTAAACCATCGTACATATTTACGACTGCGGTCTCAAGTTCTATAGCTGTATTGTAGTAGGCACCTCCATTAACCGCTGAAGTCAAATCTGGCTCTAAAAAATCGTCTTCACAGGAAGTAATGAACGCTCCTACAAAAAACAATGCTAAGTATTTTAAATGTTTCATAATATATGTTTTTTGTTTACGGATTAAAATTCAACGTTTAATCCTAATGAAATAGTTCTAAATATTGGTGATCCAGCACGCTGATATCCCCAGGTTGTAGGAGAAGTATTGTTAATGGATTCTGGATTAAATCCGGTATATCCATCAGCGGTTTGGTACCACAAGTTTTGCCCTGATAGGTATAAACGTGCAGAGGTCAAATTAATCGAATCCAAAACACTTTGGTCGAAACGATAACCAAGATTAACGTTTCGCAACGAGATGTATGAAGCGTCTTGTATAATATCGTTTGTGAAAATCTTTTGTTTAATAAAGCCTTGATCTGGAGTTGTAGCGGTATTGAAATCTTGACCAGAGTTAAAGTGATTGAATAAATATTGATCACCCATGTTTCTTACTTGAGCACCTAAACTGGCTTGAAACATAAAACTCAAATCAAAATTTCCAAGCTTAAAGTCATTGGCAAAACTCCATACCAAATCGGCATAGGGATCTCCAAGAATTGTCTTGTCATCATCATCAATGATACCATCACCATTCAAGTCTTTAACATACACATCTTGAGCTTCCCCTCCTACTGGATGAAAAGGCTCTTTGATGTATTCCAATGGAATATCGCGATCTACTACCCACCCATAGAAGGAAGAGATAGGTTGACCTACTTGGTTGATCCATTCTGCAGCTCGTTTTGAATCTACATTTTGGATTTGACCATCTGCTTCACCAAAGTTTACTAACTCGTTATCATTTGATGACATTAAGAAGGTTGAATTCCAAGAGAAGTTCTCAGTCGTTACATTCTTGGTACGTAACTCTATTTCAATACCGCTGTTTTTCACTTCACCAAGGTTAACAATTGCGTTAGAGAAACCAGTTGTTGTTGAAATTGGGTTGTTGATCAATAATTGATCACTAGTACGTTCGTAGTATTCTACAGAACCCGCAATGCGGTTATTGAATAACGCAAAGTCTACTCCGGGATTCATTTCAATGGAACGTTCCCATTGTAAACCTGTGTTTGCAATGTTTATTGGGTTGAATGCAGTTGCTAATGCTCCGTCTACTACTGCTGTTGTAGATTCTAGAAGTGATAAATAAGGAAAATTATTCACCAATACGTTCCCTACATTAAAGAAAGGATTTCCTGAAACCCCGTAACTAAATCGGAATTTGAGTTGGTTAATAACACTATTTCCGTTTAAAAAATCCTCATTACTGGCAATCCATCCTACAGATGCTGCTGGAAAGTCTCCATATTTTGAATCAGGTCCAAAAGCTGAATACCCATCTCGACGAAAACTGAACGATGCTAGGTATTTGTTTTTATACACATAGTTTATACGTGAAATATAAGAGATCAATCGTTGTGCATAATCAAATGAGTTGGCAGTAACCGTTGTAGGGTCAGCCGCACCAATGTTCTGCAATAGATCTGATGTATACCCTTGCCCAGAAGCCGATTCAAATTCTGTATCCCATTTCTCAGCAGAAAAGCCAAGAATAGCATCTAGCTCATGTCCTCCTGACTCAAAGTGATACGAAAAGATATTGTCTGAAACAAAGTGAATTCTAGTTTGATTTGATACATCATATTGTGCGTTTGATGCTCCGTTTCTGTGCGCTAGCACTCCTTGCCAACGGTCTTGCTTTGTGTGTTGAAAATCCCCCAAGAGAGTTGTCTTGAAATTTAATCCCTTAGCAATTTTATATTTAGCATAAACACTTCCATAAAGTTTAAACTTGTAATCATTACGGTCACGTTCTATTACTTTAGCGGCAGGGTTGGTATTAGAAGTGTTTGAAATGTCTTGGCCACTGGTAACTGCAACGTTGTTGGTTAGATCCCAGTCATCAAACATACGTTGAATAGCATAATCGCCTACTTGAGCGTTAGCGTATTTACCATTATCACGAACGCGATTAATGTGTTGGATTGTGTTCTCATCTAGATAAACTGGTAACCAAGGTGTTTGACGAAGTATATCATGGGTTGATCCATCAAAACGTCTTCTGTTCGTGTATGAAGGACTTAAATTAACTCCCATTGAAAACTTATCGTTTAGCTTTGTATCTACCTTTAGCTTGAGGTTGTATTTTTTGAAGTCATCTGTTAATAACACACCTTCATCGTGTACGTAGTTTAAAGCAGTACTGTACTTTGTTTTTTTATTTCCACCGCGCACGGCAAAAGAATGGCTGGTTATAACTCCACCATCAAAAATATCATCTTGCCAATCACGATCTACACCAATTTGAAGTTTTCGTAATGTTCGGTTAGATATCTGTCCAGCACCTCCTGTTGAAGGGTGGTCGGACGCACGTTCTGCAGCAGCCCATTCTGATAAAGAAAAATAGTAGGCTTCACTCTGGCGTGCTTCCTTAAAACCAGTGTAGGTGTTATACGAAAACTTTGTTTTCCCTTCTTCCCCTTCTTTGGTCGTAATTAAAATAACTCCATTGGCACCACGAGAACCGTAGATCGCAGCAGATGCTGCATCTTTCAAGATTTCAAAAGAAGCTACATCATTCATATCTAAGTTCCCCAGGTAATCATTATCAACCAATAAACCGTCTACAACGATTGCTGGATCTGACACCCCTGTAATTGAACCAGTACCTCTAATTCGAATGGTAGGCGCTGAACCTGCCTCACCTTCTGTTGCGGCAATATTTACTCCAGATACCTGACCTACTAGAGCGTCGTCTACACGAGAAACAGCTATTTGATCTAGTTTTTCGTTGGTCACTTTAGAGATAGAACCTGTAAGGTTTGATTTCTTTTGTGTACCATATCCGGTGACAACAATTTCATCTAATTCAGTTAAATCTTGCACCAAGCTAATGTTTAAGGTGTCTTGCCCGGTAAAAGCAACCACTTGTGTTTCATAGCCGATGTAGGAAATTTCTAAATTTTGATTGTTTTCAATGGTAATGGTAAAATTCCCGTCAAAATCTGAAGTTGTTCCATTATTTGTTCCTTGAACCAATACAGTTGCACCAGGGATGGGCTGTCCATCACCACCAATAACTGTTCCACTAACCACAGTTTGTGCGTAGGTTAGGATAACCCCACAGAAAAACAGTAATAGTGTTAATTGTGTTTTAATTTTCATTTTTTTGATTAATTGTTTTCTTGTTTGTTTAATCGTTAAAGTAACGTTCGCACACAAACAATGTTCTTTATGTTGTTTGTGGCTGTATCATAATAGTATATTAGATCAACCCCACTTAAAAATTGTAACTAGGGCATCTCTACTTGGTAATCCAATCTGGTTTTCCATATTGGTTATCCAGTTTGGTTTTCCAATTTAAGAAAAAAAAACGATTACTCCATAAAATCTTCACGAATAGGACTAAAAACATCAATTAATTCTCCTGCCTC
>WTJU01000110.1:0-2133 GCA_011526285.1 Candidatus Arcticimaribacter sp. | reverse complement strand
AAAACAGATCCTTTTTCATGCCCTGGGAACTTTTTGTAATACAATTTGAACGGTTCATTTTCATGCCCCTCTCCACTGTGTATTTGCCCAACTACTGTAGAGAATGAAGCGGCCACTCTTGCATCGCCAGAAGTAGACACATGCATTACTTTACAGGTTCCTGTTAAATTTCCACCTTCTTCTGGAACCCATTCTCTTTTCTCGTGTAATTCGGTTCTAGTGTTGCTTGAATTTGGTGAAGTAACCCCAGAATTAGGGGTTTTAAAGACTACCCAGCGTCTTGTACCATCAATTACCGTGTAGAAAAAGTCTTTATATTCAAAATCAACGAGATTCTCTTCTCTTGTGCCATCACCCATTAGGATTTTAAATTTATCCATAAAGGGAATGACCTCACTAGGGTAAACCGTCTTTTTACTCAAGTCATCATTTGCCGTGAAATAGCCTTGATTTGAAATGGCTTCTTCACTAATTTCAATTTGGGCTGATTTAAACCAAACTTCAGCATAGTTACCGTCAGCATATTGTTTTTTAAGATCTCCTCCATGTGTTTCTGCCCCAGAACACCACACTCTGTTCACTTGAGGACTTTTCCCATTGGTTTGATTATAGCTTCCCAACTTAAAAAATAGTCCTTCTTCTGTATAAGCATTTTCACGTTCTACACCATCCTGCCCGATAGGATAAAACAACGTTTGTACTTGTTCGGGAACATCTGCAGCTGTTTTATACTCAGATTGGATTAAGTTCTTTGTAAAGGTTACAGTTTCATGGCCCTCACTTGAAAAGGAGAGATACATCATTCCTCCTTTTACTTCCACTTGGTAGCTAAACTCTTCGCCTAATGCAATTCCTTCGGTTGGTTCTTCTGGGTAGGTATTTTCATCGGTTCCTACTACAGAGAAATCATAACCCCATATGGGGTAGGAATAATCCCAGCGTTTTGAATTGTCTTCTCCAGCTGTGTTGATTTCATAATTCCAAAAAACAGACCCCTTCGTGTGTCCAGGGAATTTTTTATAATAGATTTTGAGGGGTTCATTTTCATGCCCATCGGCGCTGTGTATCTGGCCTACCACAACTGAATAGCTCGCTGCTACCCTAGCATCGCCCGTTACTGCAACTTGCTGTACTTTAAGTGTTGCACTTAATTTTGCATTGGTCATAGGGGACCACTTTTTTAACTGAGCAAGTTCTGTTCTTGTGTTATTTGAAGTTCCATGGGTATTGCCGGCATTTGGAGTTTTGAACACCACCCAGTTTTCTTTTCCTTCCTTAGTAGCATAAAAGAAATCTTTATTCTCATATTTAACTGCTTGGCCTACATTTGATCCATCACCTAAAATCAAGTTAAAATGCTTGAATATTGGGATTACATCATTAGCCTTTAAAACAGGCTGATTACTCGTGTTACATCCAGCTAAAGAAATAAATGCAATCAATAATAAGTAACGAAAAGCAAAGATTGATTTTGTCATTGAAGTGTCTATAAAATTATTGGTTTTCCAAATTGGTTAACCAATATAGTGGAAATATGACTTAAATCATTTAATTTTCAATAAAAAATATTTTTCTCCTTACAAAATAGACATACAATGGCGAAAATACAACCGAATAAAATTCAAAAAGGATCAAAATACAGCACCAACCTTTTTTTGCTTTTATTTTTAATGTTAACTCTAGTACATGCACAAGAAATTGATTCAAGTCGAGTAGATGTTAAAGTCAACCATAAAAAAGAGAAGAAGAAAAAGAAACAACGAAAGGTTAGACTTCCAAAAATAGATTTGAGCCATTGGAAAGTCACGTTACCTATAGTTAATGAACAGGGAAAACCGTATGAAATAGAACCACCCGCAATTTTGGATTATGCCAACAACCCCATAGCCCAACCTTATATGTATCTGGACGACCGTAAAGGAGCTATTGTTTTCCATGCCATGCCAACAGAATCAAAAACAGCCAATACAAAATACACACGATCAGAACTTAGAGAACAAATGGTTCCAGGCGACAACACTACCAACTGGACGTTTGCTGATGGTGCCTACATGAAAGGGAAAATTGCCATGGAAGCTAGCACAAAAAACGAAGAGGGGAAATACCACCGAACCATTATCATGCAAATCCATG
>WTJU01000101.1:5893-7549 GCA_011526285.1 Candidatus Arcticimaribacter sp. | reverse complement strand
GGGTATAACTTTCAAGCGGCTTGGAGCGGAGGGTTTTTAGCAGGAAAGCTTGGCGAACAAGTCTAAACAAAGACCAAATTTCCAATACAATTTCATTAATTTAGAGCACACAATACAAGGGTAACGCCTTGTATGATTTGAATAACATGCACAAGAATAAACAACGTAGTCTTCTTCTCCTACTCCTTCTAATCACCTTATCCGTTGGAACATACAACCTAATTCAATACACCAATAGTCACAAGTATGAAGCTGTAGAAATTACCCAATTTCAAGGCATCTATTTTAATAGTCCACACCCCATGCTACTGCTAGACGAGGCCTTTGTTTTACAAGACTTTTCTCCTTATGTATTGTTGGCTGGGCCCGGGCAAACTGGAGCACACCTTATCATGGAAAAACTAGAAGAACAGTTTGGCACCTTCAATGGGAAGCGAATTCGCCTTCAAGGAACCCTAAGAAAAGGCGATGGAACCTTAGTGGGGGAACTGAGTCAAGGAGTAGATGCCCTCATTGCAATTGAAGGAAGTCTAACCTATCCTATTCAACAAACCGCTCCCAAACCCATCGAACTAGTTGGAGAAGTAGTCAATGCTAAATGTTGGTTGAGTTGGGCTACTCCTCGCATGGGATGGATGCATCGTTATTGCACTAAAAAATCTTTAACGCAAGGCGTCCCGCCCATCTTAAGAGTTGTTCAAGATGAGCGCAACGTGATTTACCTAGTTGAAGGTAAAAACAGTCATGAACTATTCGCTAAACACGCTGGTAATGAACTTGAACTCAAGGGAGAAGTTTACTATCAAAATGGCTGGAACGTTCTCCGCTTATCTGATGAAAGTCAAGCTGCATTAAACTAAGTAAGAATGGATTATTTGTTGGATGGAATTGAAACTGAGCGCCTACGCTTCCGTACCATTAATCAACAAAAAGACTTCAACCTATGGCTTCCTTTTTTTCAAAGTCACGAAGCCATGAAACATTGGCCTATGGGGAATTTATCTCCCATGGAATTTGCAAAACAATGGTATGCAAACCAAGCCCACCGCTATGAGAACAACTGGGGAGGATTAAATGCCTTAATTGAAAAAGACAGTGGTCGATTAGTAGGGCATGCGGGGCTATTAACACAGAAAATTGAGGGTAAAATTGAGCTTGAAGTAGCCTACTCCCTCCTTCCCGAACATTGGAAAAAAGGCTATGCTACTGAAGCTGCTCAATTTTGTGTAAATTATGCATTCAAAAAAAGATTGTGCTCTAGTTTAGTATCCATTATAAGTACCAATAATGAACCATCAATTGCAGTGGCTAAACGTATAGGAATGCAATGGGAACAAAAAAATATTTTCCAACAAGTAGAAGCACACCTTTACCGAATTAGAAATAAACACCTTTCAAAATGAAAAGATCCTATTTAATTGCAGTAGTCGGATTAGTTATCATTAGCTGCAAAACAGAAAAACCAGACTTAACACACATTCGAGAAGCTATCAAAGCTGAAGAAACAAAAAACATTCTCTTCACTTTAGCAAGTGATGAAATGAAAGGTCGAGACAGTGAAAGTGGTGGCTATGCCGATGCGGCTGCATTTGTTTCAACCTATTTTCAACAACACAACATACAACCGTTTTATCCCGCCTACAGAGATTCTCTACT
>WTJU01000101.1:1464-5793 GCA_011526285.1 Candidatus Arcticimaribacter sp. | reverse complement strand
AACTATGCTTTCTATGAAGCATTTAAGGTTCCAGCGCAAACCCTATCAACCTTTGATTTTAAAAATTACGACTACTACCACAAGGCAGGTGATGAAGCTGAGAAAATGGACATTGAACACATGAACACAGTCATTGGAACTGCCGCCTACACCATTGCCAAACTGCTTGAAGAAGAGATTGAAATTAAAATGAAAAACACAAAAGAGTAACGCTATTTCTGCGTTTGCTCTCTAAATGTACTTTCAAAAATTTTATCGGCATTTCCTGCTTCAAAACCTTCACGACGGTGTACCCGGTTTAAGTTAGAACGATCTAAGTGTTGAAATTCTGCTAAGGGCAAACGCTCTGCAAACTCGACATAACTTCCAGGAATTTCTTGCGTTGTTCCGCAGGAAAAAGTAGCGGGAATCATTTTCGCTACAGAACTAGATTGGCGAAGTAAACCGTCAGGACTTACTTTAATTTTCCCGCCAGCTGTATTGAGTTTTACTCCAATCCCCTCTAAAAAGGCATTGAACTTCTCAAGGGTGTTAAACTCATCCAACTCGTGCACACTAATGGTATAGTGATTTAAGTAATAACGATTATAAATCACCCAAGCGGCATACTCACTTTCTTCTGCTAAGCGTTCATATTCTGCAGCAGTTGGTAAATCCCATAGGGGTTTATGGAAAAAATCACCCACCTGTTTTGCATCGTCTAGATTCAAAGCATCAACTGGATCAGCAGTGAGGGGATTCGTGAATTTATGAATGATAGCTTGCGCAGTTTCAGAAAGGTCTTGCACCCGTAATTCTGAAATAAAAATGCGAGGATATTTGGGATCTGGTGGGGCATACCAATAAGCATCTAGCTTTTTTTTCTCAAAGTGATAGGCCTCCATTTTTGTATATCCATGATGTAAAAATATCTTTTCAAAAGAGGCCAAACCAAGATGCCGAACACCAAGTGTTCTAAAAGCTACATGATCGTTTTCAATCTCACTCTCCGCCGCTATCATTCCATCGCCCAACATTGCCTCAACTATTTTGCCTACATCTGGCACTCGTTCTCTGTAAGGAACAAATAGGGCTTCCATAATTTGATCTAACGCTTTCATTGGCAGTAAATTTATTTAAATGTAGGAAGATATTTGTAAATTACCCTTCTTTACAGAATTCACATGTCAAAATACTCCGCTCCCTTTTTTATCCTTACAATTATTTTTATGGTAGGCTGTTCCTCACCAAAAAACCAATTTGAGAAAGGGAATTATGAAAAAGCCGTCACGCTTAGCATAAAAAAATTACGCAAAAAACCTTCAAACCAGAAACAGCAATCCATTCTTAAAGCAGCCTATGGCTATGCTGTTCAAGTATCAGCGCAAAAGATCACCCAATACCAACAAAGTACTGATCGTTTTAAGTGGGATAAAATCATTGGACAATATCAACAAATGCAAAAGCTTTATACCGAACTTTTGATTTGTCCTGGTTGTTTAAGTGTAATTACACCCGTAGACTATCAAACAGAGTTAAACGAAGCATTACTGCAAGGCGCACAAGTGCATGTTGAAGAAGGTCTAGCAGCATTAAAAACCAATACGAAAGAGGCTGGACGTAAAGCATATAATCATTTTGCACAAGCCAAAGCTTACAGAAGCGACTATGCTAACATTGATGAATACCTTCTTCAAGCCAAACAACTTGGAACTGAAATCATTGGTATTTCGAGAATACCTGTGGCCAGTAAAGGTCTTGAGATTAATTCTGCCTTCTTTTTGCAGCAACTCACCCAAGCGTTAAACGATTTAAACTATCGTTTTGCTGAGTTTTACCCTTTAGACTATTTTGTGCAAAATCCCGATGCAAATGGTAATAAACCGCCGGCACCCGATCAAATTATCGACCTATCATTTGATGACTACTACATTGGGCAGATCTACCTCAAAGAAACGCGCGAAACAGTGGTGCGTGATAGTGTGAAGGTAGGAAGTGTTACCGATAGCTTAGGTAAAAAAATTCCTGTTTATGGTAAAGTTGAAGCAGAATTACAACTTTTTGATAAAACCCTAGAAAGTGGTGGTTTATTGAATATCGCTATTATTCAACCTAGCACAAATGCAGTGCTATTTCAGCAAAAAATACCTAACACCTATGTTTGGGAAAACCATTGGGCAACATACCAAGGAGACAAGCGGGCACTAACCAAAGAAGAATTAAAGTTAACCAGAGGTAAAGAATTATTACCTCCTGCACCACAAGATTTATTTTATGCCTTTACCCGCCCACTTTTTGATCAAACGGCTGTACTCTTGAGACGTCGCTATCGCCCCTTGAAATAAGACCAGCATGTATCAAAAAATTGCCCGTTTTGGCCAATTACTTTTCAGCAAAGCCTTTCTGTTTAAAGTTGGTTTTAACCTCTCCCCCATGTACCGAAGAAGCTGCGGAAGGGTTATCCATGTATCTAAAGACTTGTTACATGTTCGAATTCGGTTGCGCTACTCTTTTCGAAATAAAAATTACGTGGGATCAATTTTTGGAGGAAGTTTATTCTCAAGTGTAGACCCTTTCCCAATGGTTCAACTCATCAATATAATTAATGAAGACTTTATCGTTTGGGACAAAGGAGCCAAAATACAATTTCGGAAACCAGCGTTTGAAGATCTTTATGCCGAATTTAATTATACCCATGAAGAATTAGCAGAACTTCGTCAACGGGTGAAAAAAGAAAAAGAAATTGAAATTGTAAAGTCTACCCCGCTAACCAATAAAGCGGGTGATACAGTTTTTTGTATTGTTGATAAAACCCTTTTCATTGCCGAAAAAAGTTACTTTAAAGCAAAGCGCGCAGAAAAATAAAGTATAACTATTGAATTGATTATGAAACGAATACTCTCCTTCCTCTTGATACTCCTACTCCTCCTATTAGGATACATGGGGTATAACAGCATGCAATTTTCCTCCAAACAAATTAGCAAAGAAAAAATCTCTACTATAGCAATTGATGAAGCTACTATTGAGCGTTTCTCAAATGCTTTAAAAATCAAAACCATTTCCCCAGAAAACCCAAAGGACTTCGATTCTTTGTCCTTCAATAAATTCAATCACTATCTAGAAACTACTTACCCATTAACCGATTCACTCTTGGTTAAAAAACAATTTGGGTACTACAGTCATTTGTATCAGTGGGAAGGAACCGACCCCAACCTTAAACCAGTTGTTTTAATGGCACATTTAGATGTTGTGCCTGTAATTGAAGAAAACCTTACCGATTGGAAGCAACCACCCTTTGATGGTAAAGTAGTGAACGACACGCTATGGGGACGAGGAACTATTGATGACAAAATTGGTGTCATTGGACTTCTTGAAGCAACAGAACGACTGCTCAAAGAAGGCTATAAACCTGAACGAACACTTTATCTTTCTTTTGGGCACGACGAAGAAATTGGTGGTCTTAAAGGTGCAAAAGTAATTGTAGAACATCTAAAAGCACAAGGAGTAGAAGCAGAATATGTGCTAGATGAAGGAGGTACTATCTCTCAAGGAATTATTCCCGGCATTACCAAAGACGTGGCCTTGATTGGGGTGGCTGAAAAAGGCTATGTATCGCTAGAGCTATCAGTCAAAAAGGAGGGCGGACACTCTTCTATGCCAGAAAAAGAATCGGCCATTGATATACTTTCAGCGGCCATTGTCAAAGTAAAAAGTCAACCTTTCCCTGCAAAATTGGCTGGGCCTATTGCCGGATTCATCGAATATCTAGGCCCTGAAATGAGTGGCATAAACCGTTTTATTTTTGCCAACCGATGGCTGTTTAGCTCAATCATTACTGGAGTCTACGAAAAAACGGGATCAGGAAATGCCCTCGTGCGAACCACCACCGCCCCAACCATTTTCAATGCGGGTGTGAAAGACAATGTAATTCCACAAAATGCGAAAGCAACCATTAACTTTCGCATAATGTCGGGCGAAGATTCTAACTCTGTCATGGAACGGGTAAAAAAATTAATCAATGACCCGCGCATCAAAATTGAAAAAGGACGGATGCAGTCTGAACCCTCAAAAGTATCCTCCACCAACTCATTTGGGTTTAGACAACTGCAAAGCACCATTGCCGAGGTTTATCCTGATGCTTTGGTTGCACCTTTTCTTGTAATTGCTGGAACCGATGCCAAACACTTTGAACCCATTGCAAACGATATTTACCGTTTCTCCCCCATGATTATTAACGCTAACAATATTAAATCCTTTCATGGTTTAAATGAGCGTATCGCTGTGAAAGACTTCAAGCAGGCAGTTCGCTTTTATCATCGATTAATCGAGAACAGCACCAAAAAATAAAAA
>WTJU01000101.1:0-1364 GCA_011526285.1 Candidatus Arcticimaribacter sp. | reverse complement strand
TCAACACCGTTTCCTTAGAGGCACATTCAAAAACACGCATACACTTGAAAAGTAAGGAAGTTCTCTATTTAGATACCTCTGGGAAAGGACGTGTTACCTTTCGGATAGTAAAAGCGAAAGAGATGCCATAGTAAATCCTTTGAAGTGTGCAGGCTAATTTTTATTCTTTAAAAGAATTTGTACTTTAAGATTCCCATTGAGCTAGGACTTAAGAAAATCAAATGAAAGTAACCGCAGAAAAAAACCAGAAAGTAGCCGAAATGATTTTTGGCTCAATCTACCCCCTTTACTTAAATCGTTTAGAAAAAAATGGGCGGAGCCAAGCAGAGTTGAATCAAGTTATTGAATGGCTTACAGGCTTTGATGAAGATAAATTACAATCGTTCATTAATGAGAACATCACCTTTGGCGAATTCTTTAAACAAGCAAATATCAATGCCAATGCACACCTAATTAAAGGAGTTGTATGTGGCTATCGTATTGAAGAAATTGAAGATAAATTTGACGTCTATAAACAATGTAGACGCATGGAAAAACTCATTGATGAGTTAGCAAAAGGGAGAAAAATGGAAAAGATTTTAAGGCAATAAGATGAAAAATTTGGTCAAAGCAATGATGAGATAAAGGCGTGACTAAATTTATTGATTAAAATTAAGAGACCATTTATAGCGAATCGAGAGGTAACGAATGATAATTACTGTGGCTATGGCTACTAAAATATTTAGATTTTCATTGGTGCTAAATTCAACCAACAGCAAATAGACTATCCCACCAAGAAGACATGCTGTGGCATAAATTTCTCTTCTAAATATCAGAGGAATTTCATTTGTTAAAACATCTCTAATCACACCACCAAAACAAGCAGAAATCACCCCCATAAGAAGGCAACTCTCAGTGCTCAACCCTTGTTCCAAGGCTATTTGAATCCCCAAAATGGTAAATAACCCTATGCCAATGGTGTCGAACAAAAACATACTCTTTCTTAATTTGATGATTTGTTGCTCAAAAAAATAGGTAATTAAATATCCAGCTAAAATTGCGAAGAAATAATTTCGGTCTTCCAACCAGCCAACAGGAAAACGTCCAATTAAAATATCTCTAAGTGTTCCACCACCTATGGCAGTAACAAAGCCAATAATTAGCGTTCCAACCAAATCGAATTTTTTGTGCATAGCGGTTAACACCCCTGATATTGCAAACACTGCAGTTCCGAATAAATCAACAAAATATATCCAATTCATCTGGTTCAAGATAAGATTTATTTGATTATGGGCTAATCAATGTGATCCCTGTTTCTACCATAAGACTGCCCTAGCATTGAGGTATAAAAAAACCCTCACTACAAGAAGTAATGAGGGTTAAGA
>WTJU01000109.1 GCA_011526285.1 Candidatus Arcticimaribacter sp. | reverse complement strand
CATGTTTTTCAAAGGTAAACTTTGTCGATTAATTCTACAATCTTTGTAGATTTGAATAAACCAACTATACGACTATGCCAACTGTTCTTCCAGGAGAAATTGAACTAGAAAATCGTCCCTCCATTGATGCTAAAGCATTACGCATTAATCTAAATCGTTTTATTTATGGGACCTTTGCCGAGATTGGCGCTGGTCAAGAGGTTGCACGACACTTTTTTCGTGCTGGCGGGGCTTCAGGAACCATTGCAAAAACCATTAGTGCTTACGACAAGAACTTCAGCGATAATATTTATGGTGAAGAAGACGATAAACGCTATGTAACCGAGGCACGTCTCAACAAGATGCTTGACCACGAGATGCAGTTACTAGAAGACCGTATTCCTAGAGAAGACAATCCAAATAAGATGTTTTTTACCTATGCAAATACGGTAACGACCATCGACTTTGCAAAGAAATTTAAAGGCCACGGTTGGATGGGAATCCGATTTCAATCGAGTCCAGAAGAAGCCTACAGTGAAATCACACTACATGTGCGTTTCCACCAAACAGAAGCAAGGCTTCAACAAGAGGCGCTTGGTATGATGGGGGTAAATTTAGTTTATGGGGCATTTTACAAAAACAATGAACCCAAAAAGCTACTTCGCTATCTCTATGATCACATTGATACAGACGCCATTGAAATTGATACCATAAACTTTAAAGGCCCTTTGTTTGAAAAGGTAGACAACCGCCTAATGAGTTTACAATTGGTTAAAAATGGCATGACTGATGCGGTAATGTTTAACCCAAAAGGGAACAATATCCTTCCCGCGAGAGAATTGTATAAGAAAAACATCTTGGCTTTACGCGGAAGCTTTCGTCCGGTAACGAAAGTGAATATTGATATGTTTGAAAAAGCATTGGAAGCCTTTATTCAAGAGCCAAGCGTAGATGAAGATAAAACAGTTGTAATTTTTGAAATAACGCTCTCTAATTTACGGGCTGCAGGAGAAATTGATGAGAAAGATTTTATGGACAGAGCAAAGCTTTTGTGCTCCTTGGGCCATATTGTAATGATCTCAAATTTCAAAGAATACTATAAACTAGTAGATTACCTTTCGCAATACACCAAAAAGCAACTAGGACTTAGCATGGGTGTAAATAATTTTGTTGAGATTTTCGATGAGCACTACTACGAAGATTTGGGTGGTGGGATATTGGAAGCCTTTGGTAAAATGTTCTACAACAACCTTAAAGTTTACCTCTACCCCATGAAAAACGAAAAGGGTGACATTGTGAATAGTACTAACTTGAAGTTGCATCCACGTATGAAAGACTTTTATAAGTTCTTTAAATACAATGGAAAGGTGATTGATATTTTTGATTTCGACGAAAACTACCTCAATATATTCTCTCGAAAAATTCTACAGCAAATTCGTGACGGAGAATCCAACTGGGAAGAACACTTGCCAGAAGGAATTGCAGAGTTGATTAGAAAAGATAAAATGTTTGGCATAAAAAAATAATACAAAACCGCTCAATGAGCGGTTTTTTTTTGCACTAAAGAAATTGATTAGATTTATAGAACACCAGCGATAACCTGCTATGGAAGCCAAAATAAATTATCAATTTTCTGCTGCACTCTGGAAGTATGAAGGAAAAGGAAGCTGGTATTTTATCGCTTTACCCAAAAGACTTTCAAATGAGATTCGAAAAAATAACTTTCAATTTGAAGAAGGATGGGGTCGATTGAAAATAATTGCAGCCATTAAGAGTATTGAGTGGAAGACAGCCATTTGGTTTGATTCAAAAAAAGAGACCTATCTCCTACCCATTAAAGCGGAGATAAGACAAAAAGAAAGAATAAAAGAAGGAGATACCATTGCGATTACTTTGAAGGTCTAACCCGTCAATGAAGACATCATCGAATATCTTTAGTACCTTGAAGTTTATATGACGAACCACGTACATTTACTGAATGGAGATGCCCTATTAATGCAATTCCCAGAGGAAATTTCAGGAAAGAAATTAGTTTGTAGGGAGTGTTTAGTGGAAGGACCCGTAGAAAAAAATGAATTAGCTGTTTTTTTTAATCAACGGGCAAAATACTTGAATAAACTATACCAAGAAAGTAGTGTTGAAGTTTACACGAATAAAGTCGCTTCCCAATTTTACCAACTACTAGAATCTGCAAAAGGGAAGGCTGATCTTTATCTTTGGTTTGAAGATGACTTATTCTGTCAAGTCAATCTGTGGTTTTCACTTTCATTACTCAACAGTATAGAACAAACGGGGCCTATTTACCTAATACGACCGCCAAAACACACACCCTACGGATTTGGGGGGCTAAATCAAGAGGAACTGGTTGACTGCTTTAAAAAGGCGTCACCCCTCACAACCATAACTCCTTGGGTTGCGCTTTGGGAAGCCTACCAAACAAATGATCTGCATCGCTTACATCAAATTGCTGAATCGTTAACCGAAGACTATCCATTTGTCTTGGCGGCAGTAGAAGCACATGTAGAACGTTTCCCAACACAAACACACGACGGACGACCAAAAGAACGCCTAAAGCAAATTATTAAAGTACTAAACACAACAGCATTTGCCCCCGTCTTTAGGGAGTTTTGTAGAACAGAAGCCATCTATGGCTTTGGTGATGTTACAGTAAAACGACTTTTTGATGAGGTGGTTGAAAGTATAGAAAACAACGACGCTAAAAAATGAAGGAACAATTAATTTCTATTCCAAAATTTGTGCAGCGTGAGCTTTTGTTTTGACTTTGTCAATGACGCGTTCTACTACACCATTTTCGTCAATAATAAAGGTCATGCGGTGAATACCATCGTACTCTCTACCCATGAACTTTTTTGGACCCCAAACGCCAAAAGCTTCGATCACTTGTTTGTCTTCATCAGCAAGAAGCGGAAAGGGGAACTCAAATTTTTCTGAAAAATTTCGCTGTTTTTTCTGGCTATCTGCACTTACGCCCAATAAAGCATAGCCTGCATTTTGTAATTCTTTAAAGTGGTCACGAAGATCACATGCCTCGGCAGTACACCCAGGGGTGTTGGCTTTAGGATAGAAAAAAACAACTAGTTTTTGTCCTTTGTAATCGCTTAGATTTTGTGTATTTCCTTGATCATCGGTAACGGAAAATGAAGGGACTTTATCCCCAACCTGTAATGGTTTCATAACTATTTTTTTTTCTAAATTACGAAACAAAGTGAAGAAGAAATGACCAAAGCCGAAAAAGTTCAATACGTCATAGACAGCCTCAATGAACTCTACCCTGAAATTCCTGTACCACTAGACCATACAGATGCTTACACCTTGTTGATTGCAGTATTACTATCTGCCCAAAGTACTGATGTTCGTGTAAATCAAATTACACCTTTGCTCTTTGAAAAAGCACGTACACCAGAAGATATGGTGAAACTTACAGTAGAAGAAATTCGAGCTATTATTCGTCCTGTTGGCCTATCCCCCATGAAATCTAAAGGGATTCACGGTTTGTCGCATATCTTGTTAGAAAAACACAATGGAGCGGTTCCGCGAACATATGAAGAATTGGAAGCACTTCCCGCTGTTGGACATAAAACTGCAGCTGTTGTAATGGCACAAGCCTTTGGTATACCAACGTTTCCTGTAGATACGCATATTCATCGTTTAATGTACCGCTGGGGATTTACCAACGGAAAGAATGTTGTGCAAACCGAAAGAGATGCCAAGCGATTGTTTCCAGAAGAATGCTGGAATGATTTACACTTACAAATTATATGGTACGGGAGGGAGTATTCTCCTGCTCGTGGTTGGGACTTAGAACGAGACTTTATAACAAAAAAAATAGGACGTAAAAGTGTCCTAAATGAATATTACAAAAAGAAAAAATAGTTTAGCTGTTCTCTTTTTTCTCTTCTTTCAACATTTCTTTGCTGGTATTCAGCGCCTTAGAGAAAGCCAAAATACGTTTGATGGTCAAATCACTTGGCCCTAAGTCTTTTTCCGAGATGTTTTTTGAAGCGTAGCGTTCTTCCATAGATGTTTGTTGTACCTATAGAACGAATGCTTTTCAAAAAAAGTATATTATGCTGACAAAATAATTTGATGCTCCTCTACCATCTTACGTAAATTGATAATGGCATAACGCATGCGCCCAAGCGCAGTATTGATACTTACACCTGTTGTTTCTGCAATTTCTTTAAAGCTCATGTCTTTGTATAAACGCATGGTCAAGACATCTTTTTGATCATCTGGGAGCTCAACAATTAACTTTTGTAAATCTTCAACTACTTGCTCATCAATCATAGAGCGCTCGGCTGTAGGGCTACCATCACTTATCAACTGAAAAATATCATATTCTTCGTTATTATCGAATGTAGGAATACGATTGTTTTTTCTAAAATAATCAATCACAAGGTTGTGGGCGATTCTCATAACCCATGGTAAAAACTTACCTTCTTCATTATAAACGCCTCTTTTTAAGGTTTTAATAACCTTAATAAAGGTTTCTTGAAAAATATCCTCAGCAGTATCACGGTCGAATACCTTTGAGTAAATAAAGTTGTAAATCTTCAATTTATGACGAAGAACGAGGGTTTCAAGGGCACGTTCATTGCCATTGATGTAGTCTGATACTAATAAAGCGTCGTCTTGTTTTATGAGAGTATTTTCCATATACATTACTTTAAACCCCTGTGGGGAAGTGTAAACCGATAATTTAGTTTAAAGTAAAATTGTGTATAGGCGGTGTAGATTTCTTAAACAAATATAGGAAAAATATATTCAAACTCTCAAAATCTAGTTTTATTGTTTCAAAAAAGAAAAATTAAATAAGCGCAAGCGGAATATATAGTATCTTTAATGCTTCTATTTTTGCCATGAAAAAAAGAACAGCGCTTTCGCCCAAAGAATATATCCTCATTCAAGGAGCAAAACTGCATAACCTTAAAAACATCGATGTTGCGATTAAACGCAACTCATTTACGGTCATTACAGGTTTGTCTGGCTCAGGAAAATCATCTTTGGCTTTTGACACCTTGTATGCCGAAGGTCAACGCCGCTATGTGGAAAGTCTTTCATCCTACGCTCGGCAGTTCATGGGAAGGCTAAACAAACCTAAGGTAGACCAAATAAAAGGGATAGCCCCTGCAATTGCTGTAGAGCAAAAAGTAATCTCTAGCAATCCACGTTCAACAGTAGGCACAAAAACAGAAATCTATGACTACCTAAAGTTGCTTTATGCTCGAATTGGTAAAACCTACTCCCCTATTTCTGGAAATCAAGTAAGAAAAGATCGGGTTGGCGATGTAATTGACTTTGTATTGACCTATGAAGAAGATGATCGATTTCTATTACTCACAAAACCGCAATACCTGGGGCGTAGTCCCAAAGAACTCATCGATATATTAATCCAACAAGGATACGTTCGAATTTTTGCCAACGAAGAAATGCTGCGGATTGATACGTTGGGAGACAATATACCTCCTGATTTTAAGCTGGTGGTAGACCGTATAATTGTACGTCAAAGAGATGTAGATTTTAATAATCGTTTGGCCGATTCCACAGAGATTGCATTTTTTGAAGGCGGAGGTCGCTGTGAGCTACTGAATTTAAGCACAAAAGAAGTAACCCATTTTTCAAATAAATTTGAAGCAGACGGGATGAGTTTTCTTGAACCGAATGTGCATTTGTTTAGCTTCAATAATCCCTATGGTGCATGCCCAAAGTGTGAGGGCTATGGCGACATGCTTGGCATTGATCCTGAATTGGTGATCCCTAACAGCGGTCTCTCTGTCTATGAAGAGGCCATTGCGCCCTGGCGTGGTAGTGCCTTTAAAAAATACTATCAAGACCTCATTAACAACGCCTATCACTTTGACTTTCCACTCCACAAACCCTATTTCGAGTTAAGCGATGAACAAAAAGAACTACTCTGGAAAGGGAATTCCTACTTCAAAGGACTAAATGCTTTTTTCAAAAAATTAGAGGCGAAAAACTACAAAATTCAAAACCGTGTTTTGCTCTCAAGATACAGAGGTAAAACCACTTGCACTACTTGTAACGGAACGCGTTTACGGGAAGAATCTTCCTATGTAAAAATCAACGGAAAAAGTTTAGCAGACTTGGTTCACCTCCCGCTAGATGAAGTCGCTGCTTTTTTTGCTTCAACTTCTTTTGATGCGCAAGAAAAGGCAATTGCCAGCAGGCTGTTAATTGAAATAAACTCCAGACTATCATTCATTCAAGACGTTGGTTTAGGTTATTTAAGTCTCAATCGGAAATCGAATACCCTATCTGGAGGAGAATCCCAACGCATAAACCTAGCGACTTCTTTAGGAAGTAGTTTGGTGGGATCAATGTATATTCTGGACGAACCAAGCATTGGGCTTCATTCACGCGACAATGATCGGTTAATTAAAATTCTAAAACACCTCAATCGCTTAGGAAATACAGTTATAGTGGTAGAACACGATGAAGAAATTATGCGTGCTGCTGATGCTATAATTGATATTGGGCCTGAAGCAGGAAGCTTAGGAGGACAGGTTGTTGCGCAAGGAAATTTCAACGAAGTGATTCAACAAGACACCCTAACTGCCAACTACCTAAACGGAAAAGCGGAGATTAAAGTTCCTGAGAAACGCAGAGTTGGAAACCAAAAACTCACGATAAAAGGGGCACGCGAAAACAACCTGAAAAATATTGATGTAAGTATCCCCTTAAACACACTAACTGTAATTACAGGTGTTTCAGGAAGCGGAAAGAGTACATTGGTAAAAAAAATACTCTACCCTGCATTGCAACGCGAGTTAGATATTTTTGTACAAAAACCGGGTCAGTTTAGTGGACTTGAAGGCAATTACGAAAGCATTAAACGCGTAGAATACATCGATCAGAACCCGATTGGGAGATCCTCACGTTCAAATCCTGTAACCTACATCAAAGCCTATGATGATATTCGCAATCTGTTTGCGCAACAATCATTGAGCAAGGCCAGAGGTTTCATGCCCAAGCACTTCTCATTTAATGTTGACGGCGGACGCTGTGACGCTTGTAAAGGAGAAGGAACGGTGACCATTGAGATGCAGTTCATGGCAGATGTTGTCTTGGAATGTGAACAATGCAAGGGAAAACGCTTTAAAAAAGAAGTGCGAGAGATTTTATTCGAGGGGCAATCTATTGACCAAGTTCTCGACATGACGGTTGATGATGCTATTGCATTTTTTGAAACAAACAATCAAAGTAAACTGGCCAAGAAACTTAATCCGCTACAACAAGTTGGGCTTGGTTATGTTACCCTTGGACAATCTTCTGCTACCCTCTCGGGTGGGGAGGCACAACGTATTAAGCTGGCCTCATTTATTGGGAAAGGAGCTACCCGCGATAAAATCCTCTTTATTTTTGATGAACCTACTACCGGTTTACACTTTCACGACATTAAAAAACTATTGACTTCCTTTGATGCCTTACTCGAAAAAGGGCATTCCATTTTAGTGGTAGAACACAACTTAGATTTGATTAAATGTGCCGATTATATAATTGATTTGGGACCAGAAGGTGGTGTTAAAGGTGGAACTCTAGTTGGCGAAGGTACTCCAGAAGAATTGGTGAAATGCAAAGAATCCTATACAGGGCAGTACTTAAAGGGAAAACTTAGTCCAAAAAAGAAATCAAAATAAAGTTTTGGCACAGTATTTGTTTCATTCATTATGATTTGATTTTCATAATTGAATTATTTTGGTTTCTATGATTTTGTTTGGTTAAGGTCTGCTCACCCTGAAGTAGACCTTAATTTTTTTATAGCCTTTTGATAAAAAATCATTCACTGTTTGAGAGAACCCAAAACGAACACAAACAAACAAATAGACCAAGGCTATTAAACTACTTTTTAGTGATAGATTGATAAACGTATTGAAAGGCAATTGGAGCGGTATAAAGATGAAGTAAGTTCCGATAATTAACAGCACTAAATATAGCGTTGTTCTACTCATAGGGGTAATTCCATACCACTTTGCAACAAGCCCCATTTTAATTAGGTTAAACGCAGTAATGACCAGAAATGTGGCCCAAGCCGCACCAATAAATCCTAATTGTTCGATGAAGTGAAGGTTTAAATAAACCACTGCCGCTGCAGAACCTATAGAAAGAAAAGGAACAACATAATAGTAGGGGGAATTGGTAATAATGTTATCTGTACACCCTGTGAATGCCGTAAATAGCTTGGTTACGGAAATGTAAAACACCACAGGAATAGCCAGTGCGAAGCCCTTTTTACCATTTAGGAAATAAATGAAATCATACAGTTCGGAGATATTGGCATTAATTAAAACAAAAAACAAGCCCGCAACCAGAAGAAGGTTCGTACTGCTTTTCTTTAGCAGCGCATTGAGCTCTTTGGCTTGATTTCCGTTGATTGCTTCTGCCACCATAGGGGCGAGTATTTGCTTCAGTGCTCTTCCTGGTGCTTCTATTATAGCCGCAATAAAAATAGCGACACGATAATAGGCTACATATTTATCTTCAACTAGTTTCCCTAGCATGCTCGCATCAATATCTATAATAACACTGGCACCAAAAGCTGAAAGAAAGATTAGGCTACTGTATGTAAGTAAAGAACGGGTGTTTTTAGGCCATTCAAAGTGAATTTTTGGACGATAAAGCCATAAGCTGTAGCACATTATGATAAAAAGGCGCAAATAATAGCCAACCAAAAGTGCATTGATGAATCCTGAAAAATCTAACCACTCAAAAAAATAAGCGCCCAGTAGAACACTAATCAGTACCCGTTGATATACTTCTTTTAGAAAGTTCCCAACAGTAGTTTGCTTTTGAACACGTGCCCAATTGTAAAATATTTCAAAATAAGCTGTGGCTATTGCAATGACGAATATGAGATAGATAAACTCTCCAATCTCTGGGTTTTTGGTTGAAAGGTAAAGTGCTATTTCCTCATAATAACCATAAAAAAGCAAGGCCGATGGGAAAATAATTAATAAAGGGATAAGCAGCGAAAACAGCAATAGTTTGTCTTGCTCTCTCTTTGAATTTGTTGCAGAGAAGTATTTAATAACCGTATGCTGAACCCCATAAGAGAAAATTGGCTGTAAGATATTTGATTGTGCCAAGAGAATGAGCACTATTCCGTATAGCTCCTCCCCCATTGCTCTGGGGTAGAAAACCACCGTATTCAATGCACCAATGGCAAAAGCGAGAATTACGCTAATAATATTATAAAAAGACTGTCTCGCAACGATTCCCATGGATTATTTTGATTGTTTTAGTGGATTGTTCGCTCTTATGGCCGCAGCTAAAAGTAACAATAGCATTGCCAGAGCTCCTAATTGTATTGCACTCCCCTGTTGGATTACTGCAGGTGCAAAAACAAACTCTATTTGATGTTTACCTGCGGGAACTGCTAAACCTCTCAACACATAATTTACCTGTTGTATTGTACTTTCTTTTCCATCAATGTAAGCCACCCACCCGTTTTTATAATACATCTCAGAAAATACTACAAAAGCATCTTCACTAGAATTGAAGGTGTATTTTTTATATTCAGGAGTGTTCTCTGTTAAATCAATTGACCCATTTGGATCTAGTTTGTAGGTTAGTGCTAAATCATCTGGTGCTGATTCTAGTATAGCGGTAGTGGTAAAATCTGTAGATGTAAGGGCACGATAAGCCGCATTGGCTGAAGCAGCAGGAACTAAACGCTCTATTTGCCAGGCGGCTCCCAAGTTGTCAGGATTTTCGAGCACTTGCTCCTCTCCTGTTTCATCGGTATATAAAATATACTTCACATTAAGGATATTCAATAACGCTTCTGCTTTCTGGACTTGAAATAAATCGATAAGCGCTTCAAAGCGACGCGGCTTTGCACCGTGATATCCTCCTATAGCGTTGTGGAAATATGCAGTGCGTGCACCTTGTAAACCTAATGCTGGTTCATACACCCTATAATGGCTTTCGTCTGCTAGAATTGCACGATCTTGTGGGGAAGCAACAAAACTATTTTTTAATTGACTGGGTGACACATAAAGTTCTCGGTCTAGGTAGCGCGACGATATTTGTAACAAATCGACCACAACTAAAACACCAACTACCAGAAGTGTTGGCTGTGCCTTAAGTTTCTTAAAGGTATTGGCTAGTAGTGCAGCGGCTGTAAGCGCAACAAACATTAAGGCACGTATTAGGTCTGCATTATAAATTTCTTTTCTAGCCTCAAAAATGAGTTGCATTATTTGTGGTCCAAACAATTGACTATAATACGCGTCATTGGGTCCTTTGAATGCTAAAGTACCTTTGAGTAAAAACAACAACACGAATACTGAAAAACATCCTGTTACTGCACGTAAAATTGCTTTTCTCGCTTTTTGTGCATTAGCCTCCAGAACATCTCTCAATCCCATAACAGCCAATACTGGAAAACAAAATTCTAGAATTACTTGTATAGAAGAGACTGCGCGAAACTTACTGTATAAGGGTACTGTATTAATGAATAAGCGTGTTAGTGTTTCAAAGTTTTTTCCCCAAGACAAAAACAACGACAATATTACTCCCATCAAGAGCCATTTTTTATAGCGATTAAGCGGAAAAAACAAGGCCAAAACCGCTAGGAAAACAACAACAACACCAACATAGGCGGGAGCCTCTAAAATGGGCTGGCTGCCCCAATAGGTTGGCACTGCAGATACAAACTGTTTTGCTTGAGCTCTTGGTACACCCAATTGAACTAATTTGGTGTATAGGGAAGAATCTGTTCCTAAATCTTCTCTTGAGCCTCCCCCTTGAATGCGCGGTACAACGAGGTTAAAACTCTCAAAAATTCCATAACTGAATTGTGTAATGTAGTCATAAGACAAGCCAGAGCGCTGCGCTTGAGGCATTCCACTGGCGTCTATTGTCAATTCACTTTTTCCTCGGGTACTAAAGGCGGTGTACTCTGCGGTAGCCAATAAGCTACTCGCGTTTAAAGCAATGGCCAAAAGCCCTGCCAAAGACAATTTCGCACCTGTTAGTACAAAAGACTTAAGCTGTTTTTCTTTATAGGCATGCCAAGCCTGAACTGCACCATACAGCAAAAGAAGTAGCAGCATATAATAGGTCATTTGGTAATGATTTGCACGTATTTGCAATGCCATTGCCAAGCTTGCTAGAAGCACGCCCCAAAGTGTTCTTTTCTGAAATAAATAATGTACCGCAGCAAAAACAAAAGGCATATATCCCAACGCCTGTGCTTTGGTATTATGCCCCACCTGAATAATAATCAATAAGTAGGTAGACAATCCATAGGCCAGTGCACCAATAAGCGCGTAGGACGGACGAAAACCAAAACTTAGCAAAAACAAATAAGCCCCTAAGAAATAAAGAAACAGCAAATAAGTTGGGTGGGGCAACAACCGAAAAAGTTTGTGAATTGGAGTAAGTAAATCGTATGGATATTTAGCCCCCAACTGATAGGTAGGCATACCGCCAAAAGCATTATCTATCCAGTACAACTCCTCTCCGCTTTCAGCTCTGTTTTCTTGTAGCTGACGAGACATTCCTTTATACTGTTGGGTGTCAGACTGCAACAACACTTTCCCCTGTAATACAGGATAATGCAGGGCTAGTGAAAGGACAATGAATCCAAATAAGATAGCACAATGTGTGGCCAGAGGTTGTTTAGCTAAAAAATCAATCAATTTCTTCATAGTCAATGTAATCGCCTAAATCGGCAGTTGAATTTTTTTTCGGTGTTGATTGATTGGTAGATTGTTGTTTTTGTTGCTGTTGTTGTTTGGCCATTTTTTTGGTCAGGCGATTTACGAAAAAGAGCAACAACCAAGGGAAAATTCGACGTCTAAACAAGATAATGACAGCAAAAAAAAGCAGGAGCAGATTGGTGACCATAAACAATATTCAGATTGCAATTTAAAATTAAAACAATAAACGTGAAAAAAGGTTTTTCAAGCAGGGAAAAGGTTAGTTTATTTTTTAAAATACAGCTATCTTGCTTTAAATTGTATCCAATGTATCGCTTACCGTCTTTTATCCTCTTTTTTCTCGTCTGCTTTTTAGGTTTTGGACAGTACACCGATCAAATCAACTCAAACCGTCCCGGCGCATCAATTGGCGCATTTTCTGTTGGAACCCGCGTCATACAATTTGAAGCAGGCGCAGAATACCGCAGTTACAAGCACAAAGCCTACAACAATTCTAAAATTAATGGCAATATTGGCTTTTTTTCATTGCGCTATGGGTTTTTAAAAGAACAACTCGAGCTAACCTATGAAGGAGTGTATCAAATGGATCAGTTAGAAAATCGTTTGGCCCTCCCAGCATTGAACTATGAACGGGAAGGGTTTTTACAAAACTTTTTAGGGATAAAATATTTGGTCTTTGATCCCTTTAGAAGAGAACAAGAAATAGACGTTTATAGCTGGAAAGCCAACAATGGATTCAAATTGCGTGATTTAATCCCAGCGGTATCGATCACCTTGGGTGCCAATGCTGTGTTAAAACAAGACAATCCCTACCCCTACGGTAATGTTTTTGGCAACCTCTCTAATCCCGTTTTTTTTGGCAACCTTGGAAGGGGACCAGAAAAAGAACCTGTAGTGAGCGGAAGAGCAACTTTAGCAACGCAATCGCACTTTTTAGGAACATGGGTCTTTGTAACCAATTTTACCTACAACAGGATATTGACCGATTTTCCTGAAATGAATTATATCTTGACCCTTACACATACCATAAACCCACTTTGGTCGGTTTACCTAGAAACCCAAGGATATGCTAGCGATATCTATACAGATCAAATTTTTAGAACAGGCGCTGCTTACTTGTTAACCGACGATATTCAGCTTGAAGCAACCATTGGTGCAAACACCAAAGACACCCCTTCTCTCTTTTTTATGAACGCAGGTGTTTCTTACCGACTCGATTTCCACAAAGACATTGATCCTGAACAAAAAGCAGAAGAAAAAGCATTGCGAAAAGAAGAGAAAAGCATGAAGAAAGGTGCTAAAAAAGCAGAGAAAGCAAATAGAAAAAGAGACCGAAGAGCCAAAAGAAACTAAGTGGAATGATTGAGATTGTTGCCCTAACGACCCCAGAGGAATTCAAGGCATTTGTAGATTTTCCTTTTACCCTGTACAAAGACCATCCCTATTGGGTTCCCCCCATTAAAGCAGAGGAACTCGAGGTGATTGATCGCGATAAGAACCCTGTCTTTAATAATGCTGATGCCGAATTTTTCTTGGCGTACCGCGAAGGAAAAATTGTTGGACGCATAGCGGCTATGATTAATTGGATTGAAGTAAAAGAACTCAAGAAAAACAAAGTCCGTTTTGGCTGGTTCGACACCATTGATGATTTAGCAGTAACAGAAGCATTATTAAATGCTGTTCGTGCATTTGGGAAAAAGAAATCGATGGAATTTATGGAAGGCCCTGTTGGTTTTTCTAATCTTGATAAAGCTGGAATGCTGGTTGAAGGTTATGAGGAGATGAATACCATGATAACGCATTATAACTACCCCTACTACCCCGAACATATGGAGAAATTAGGGATGAAAAAGATGGCGCAATGGGTAGAATATGAAATCAAAATTTCATCCTTTGAAGAGTCACCAGAGAAAGTGCGCCGTTTTGGGGAAATGATTCTTCAACGGTACAAGCTAAAAGTGCTTCATTTCACTAAAACAAAACAAATTATACCCTATGTAGACCAGATGTTTGTTTTGCTAGAAGAAACCTACAATAAACTTCAAACCTTTGTTCCGGTTCAAGAATATCAAATAAAGCATTACAAAGAGAAATACTTCCGATACATTCACCCTGAATACATCAAATGTGTTGCAGATGAAAATGGGAAACTCGTGGCCTTTGTTATCATTATGCCCTCGTTTACTAAGGCATTAAAAAAGGCAAATGGGAAAATGTTCCCATGGGGGATTTTCCACGTACTAAAAGCCCAATATTTCAACCACCGCGCGTCTTTCTACCTTATTGGAGTGCATCCTGACTATCAAAACAAGGGAGTTACCGCCATCATTTTTAATGAGATACAAAAGCTATTCAATAAAAAAGGAATAACGATTGTAGAAACCAATCCAGAATTGGAAGAAAATGATGCAATTCAAAACATGTGGAAGAATTATGAACACCGCATGCACAAGAAAAGAGCAACGTTTACTAGCGCATTGTAGTTATGTTGAGTGAGGGAACCATTGTAGCTTTATCGACAGCAGTAGGATCTGGTGCCATTGGGGTTATCCGTGTGTCTGGTCCTCTTGCCATTGAAACAACAGCTCGACTCTTTAGCCCGCGCACTGATAAGGTGTTACAACAGCAAAAAAGCCATACCATTCACCTAGGCGATATTAAAGATGGAAATCAAGTCATCGACGAAGTGTTGGTAAGTCTTTTTAAAAACCCTCACTCCTACACAGGAGAAGACGTGGTAGAAATTTCATGCCATGGGTCACGCTATATTCAAGAAAAAATCTTGCAGCTTTTTATTCAAGAGGGCATTCGACCTGCACAAGCGGGAGAGTTTACACTTCGGGCTTTTATGAATGGAAAGATGGATTTGTCGCAAGCTGAAGCTGTAGCTGATGTAATTGCTTCAGAGAATGAAGCAAGTCATCAAGTTGCCATGCAGCAAATGCGAGGCGGTGTGAGTCAAGAAATAAAACAACTTAGGCAGGAACTCTTAGACTTTGCAAGCCTCATTGAACTAGAACTAGACTTTGCAGAAGAGGATGTTGATTTTGCTGATCGTGAAGCCTTTGAGGCGTTACTCGAAAAAATTAGTCGTCTACTAAAAAAATTGATCGACTCTTTTGCCTTGGGCAACAGTATAAAAAAAGGAATTCCCATTGCCATTATTGGCCCACCCAATGCTGGAAAATCTACCCTTTTAAATGCATTACTAGAAGAAGATAAAGCCATCATTTCTGCTATTGCAGGAACAACCCGCGACAGTATAGAAGACGAAATCACGATTAACGGTATTGGCTTTCGTTTTATTGATACCGCAGGAATACGAGACACCCAAGACGAGATAGAGCAAATTGGTATCCAGAAAACGTTTCAAAAAGCTGAGCAAGCGGCCATGGTGCTTTATTTGATTGATAGTCAGCACTATTTTGATGAAAATCCACAACAGCTCGAACAACTCAATCAACTAAGAGAAAACTTTCCCGAAAAGCCGGTTTGGGTGATTTGGAATAAAACTGACCTTATTGATAATCAATTACCTGAAAAGTTAGCAGGTTACCCCACCCTACAAATGAGTGCTAAAACCGCTAAGGGGCTAGAAGAATTAAAACAGTTATTGGTCAATTACCTAGAACAACAAAACTACCAAGATCAAAGTGTTATTTCTAATTCACGACACTACAGTGCTCTCAATGCAGCACTAACTGAAATAGTAAAAGTACAGGACGGTTTAAATAACAACTTGAGTGGAGACTTATTGGCTATTGATCTGAGACAGGCATTATTTCATCTCGGAGAAATCACAGGAGAAGTAACCAATGATGAACTTCTTGGGAATATCTTTGCGAACTTCTGTATTGGGAAGTAAAAGTGTTAACTATCCTAGTTAACAGATAGCATTTTCTTGAATTAAGAAAATTAAAAGGGGCTAAAAAGCCCCCTTAATTATGCATTTGTTGTGAACTCTCCGCACGTATTTGCAGGAGTAACGTCAACATGGTGAACAGCGCATTTACTCTGCTCGTGGTTGACACAATTCACACAGGAATTTGAGAGTGATAAATTATCCATAACATCTAATTTTAATTAAATTTAGGGAAATAAAGTATTTAAACGATTGATAGTCACTAATATATATTTAGATTTATTTAAAATAATAAAAGCAAAATAGAGTGACTTTGCACAGTAGCAACAAGACAACGCAACGATTTACAGGAAGAATCACAGCGCTATCGCTAGATAATTATTGCTTTAGCACCTTTAATTAAAGTGTGTATATCGCCAAGCAAATACCCATAAACAAGTACATTACTACAGCAAGTAGAATTCCGTATTTCATTTAATTGATTTTTTGTGGATGCTTCAATTTACAATTTTTATGTGGTCATCACAATAAAATTGAAGTAGGAATACTGCTCGAAATCGTCTGTTTGCTTTACTCCTTTGGTTTTAAATAGGTAAAGACTGCTAAACTGAACATAACTATATCTATAGCAAAATCACCGATTCCCATATTGGTTAACGGAGAGTTTGCCATGGTGTAGAAAGCAAAAAAGAGCGGAATGTAAGCAATAATCACGGCCAATAAAATTCTTTTAGCCGCAGCAAGTTCTAGATTTCTAGAGAACAGTTGCATTAAACCAATCATTAAGAAAGCAGGAGTAATTGCATATTGAAATAAAACAGCGAGAGAAGCGGCTTCTTCTCCCACATTGAACATCATTTCAACTGCAGGTTCTGCGGCGGCAGTATAGGCAATCGCTTGCAAAATATTGATTATCCCTAGAATGGTTAAGGTGAGTTTTGTTTTCATTTAAATTGTTTTATGGTTACTCCTAAAATTAGTGAATTTTTATAACACTAATAATTTAAAAACTCTTTTGTTTTAAAAATCAGTACCTTACATACAATAACCATAAAACAATTAATTATGTCAGAATTTGAAATTTTGCAAATTGCACACAACTCATTTCAACAAAACGCGGCTTATCTTTTGGTCGTAACTATTTTATTATGTCTAAATTTTTATCTCATTAGACGCGCTAGGGAGATCAATATGCCCGTCTATGGAAAAGGGCTTACCACTATTTTTGGACTTATGACCATTAACTTTGGTTGGACAGTTGGTACCTTTCTTCGTGGCACTCAGGTTGACATGGCTTTTCGCCTTTCAGAATTAAAAGCGAAAGGCATTGACATCTCTGCGGCTAGCGACAACTGGATTGAGTTTATGGGTAACCCCATGACACCTTATACCGCCAATACACCAGATGTACCAACAATGGTTTTTTGGGGGTTAATTGCGCTTATGTTAGTCCTCGGTATGTGGGCACCTGCACCAGAAGACGCTTACAGTAAATAACTACGGCTAAACCCAAGATTTACCATGACTTTTCCGCTGTTGTTCTGATTTTTAATTTAAAATAGATGCATGACTAAAAAGAAAGCCAAGCACTATTCCCGCGATAAGAATAATTATACTTTTTAATTTAAATATAATTGCATACTTCTCCCATGAATCGGGAATACTGTTTTCATTTTCATCTTTAGCAAAACCTGATTTTGTAGAATATTCAGCATACCAATAAAAAATAAACAGTAAAATTGTTGCGGCAACAGCTATATAAAATAGAGTGTTAATCATAAAAAATAGTACTATGGTTATTATTCTAATAACGTGAAAAATAAATATTTATTGACCCAAAACACCGATTGTCAATTTTGAGACTTGATTGACTTTAAATTTAATTACGCTACAGTTTAAGCTTCTAACCCTCCCGAATAAATGAAAATTAGCATCTCATGTTTAACACTACTAACGTTCTGTTTGAACTCAAGTGTGTGTTTTTCACAAGATCTCGGTATTGCTTTAAATGAAGTTGAGGTAGTAAAAGATGCCCTACCAGTAATTGAAATTGATAACCAAGAGTACTCTTTTAGGGAAAGAGATTATTTTGTTCAGCTACTGCTAAGATCAAGGTTTTGGAACGATAGTTTTAAATTAAAAGTTGATTTGGAGTCCTTTTATACAGACAGTTTATTTTCTTATCAAATGACAGGTAAAACGAACGTTTATATTGACACTACTGAAATCAAAAAAAAGCATGCGTATAAAACTAGAAGAGCAATAAGGAGACTCAATGCACAGATTAAAAAAATTAGAATTGAAAAGGAGAAAGGGAATCAAGTCATTAAAATTATTACAACGCATACCAAACCCAAGCTGGCCAAGAATAATTAAATTTGAAGAGGAATTTAGTATTCAATAAAATCAAAACAAACAGAAGTAAAACAACCGTAGAGGGTATATGAAAAAATATGTTTTCTTCCTTTTCATTCTTCTTCAAGCCTGCAGCAAAGAGACAAACACAGCTGCTGTTAGCAACGATTTTTTTATCAATCATAGCGGAAAGGTTTGGGTGTCTAATTTGCGTTTAATCGGGGAATATCAAGCAGTGCGGTTTGAACCAAATCAAGGAGAGGAAACTCAACCTTTGCTGACTTATTTTATTAACCGCAGTCAGCGTGAGTGTTATACACCGCGTATCGGTGATAATAGTACGACAATTCAAGCTGCAGGAGGAATTTCTTCCTGCAATAAAACACGTTATGAAATCGTGTTGAATACAACCAACCGTTTAGATTTTCAAGTGGTCTACTATGTTAGCGGTGAAGATTGCACCACCCTTGAAGTAGATTATACCGAAAACCACAGCTATTTGATTAGTGATGAATTGATGCGTCACTCTCTCAATAGAACAGCTGACAACAGCAGTACCTCACAGGCATTTTATCGCTATCGAGAGAGCTTCTCATCTTGCTTCAACTAAATTTTAGTTGCGCTTTTTTGCATATTTATTTGAGGCTGTATTGGGTGGTAAATTATAGCTTTTCTCTTCTTCCACCTTGTTGGTCGATTTTAATGAAGCACACGAAACCATAAATCCACATAAAACTAAAGTTAAAACAACTGTCCTCATACAGCTTTGCTTTGGTTGCCTTCTAAAGTGGACAAGATTTGTTTCAATAATTGATTCTGTTCCTGTAGGATTTTTAGAAGATCACGGTTGTTTACTTTGTCTTCAATTGTTCGTGTTTTGTTAAAATATTTCATAAAAATAAGTGTTGGTCAAAATGACACCAAGACTTACACACGCCAAAAAATAGTAAAAGTTAAATGAAAAAAGATACATAGCGATCGAAGTGTAGGGCATTTCAACGATTTATTTATGTAACGTTTGTTCCGGATGCGTTCTCTCCACCCGCGACTATATTCTAAATCCCAGTCCACACGGGATTAATTTAAAATTAATAAAAAAAGAAATCTAAACTAACCGTTGAAGAAGTAATTTACCCCAACACCTATAGCGCGTTTAGAGTAAAAAATGTCATAGATAAAATAACGACGCTTGTATTGAAGTCCATATTTCAAATAAAACAAAACGTTATTTTTATTGGCATCCAATAAAAATGTATCTGGTAAGTTTGTGCCCGCTTTTCCTCTCATTTCACGCAGCTGTTCTAGTAACTCAACCCCAGACCCTACTGTTAGAAAAAGATTTTCATTAAACATCCATCCGCCCCGAAGACCAAAAGCTGTTTGATTGTAAATTAAGCGACGGAAAAAGCTTTGATCAGCTATGGCAAGTGGGTCACGTTCAACCAATGCGGTGGGTGAATGTTGGGTGATGTTTTTTGTGAACTCAAGTCCTACCAAAAACCGTCGATCAAAATTATAATAGGTTGAGTTAAACGCCAAAGACCCTCCTGGCACTTTATACTTCACCATACTATTGAAGTTAAAGAGAAGACCTAAAGAAAAGTCTGGTAAACGAGCTGAACGTGCAAAAGGATCATCATTCTTTCTTTGGGCATGGATGAATTGAACTGAGAAAACAGTGAATACTATCCAGAAACAGAATAATTTTTTCAGGGCCAAATCCTTTATTTTGGAGGCAAAAATATAAAAAAAGTTGAGAAGGGAAACCGCACAGCTAACGCAAAGTAATACGACAATATGAAGGGTTATGGGCAGTTATAAACAGCTATTATTTCACCATCAGACTTTCGCACTTCAACAATTTTATTGTAGTCAAAGAGCTTAAAAACAGCAAAACCACTCCCCTGAACCAAACGCTGTGGGGGTGGATATAGGTTGTTGTATAAAATATAATCTCCCACAACTGGTTCTAGGTTTTCTCCATTATGGTAGGCCGTATTGTAAAAACCTCCTGCAAAAAGAGAACATAAATATTGAAAATCGTTTGTGGTAAGGCTTACCGTTCCTAAGCTAGTATGGTAGTTGTTTCCTACGGTTACAGGAAAAGTAGCATCTACAACACAAATGGAATTATCATCCATACGTACCAAATGCCTGTTGTTTGCAGCACCTGTTGCAGCAGTAAATCCCCAATACGCAATATTGCTTGAAAGATGGTTGATTAAATTTATATTTTTCGAATTCGTATAGACTGTTCCGTCGCTATGGGTGAGTTCAAAACTTAATACTTGCGTGTCTGGATCCCAAAGTATGACAACAGCGTGGAAGCTACCGTTTTCCAAATTATTCACATCTGTATTATCGGCTGCTAGAGGTGGTGTTGACAAATCACCATCAAGTACAAATGCAACGTGATCGCTTTGAGAGGCAGTATCAAGTCCAGCATTGTAATGCGTGTCAAATTCTATGGCAATTGAGGGAGATATCCCAGCACCGGGTATGGTAGATCCATAGCCTACTCCTGCCCCAGCACTCCCCTGCCCTGTATCTAGATTCTGTAAAACAAAGGCTAAACCATCTGCACCGGGGTTGTCATTATTCCCTAAAAAAACGTCAAATGCTAAACGAAAATTTACACGTAAATCTAGACGCCGCCTGTACCACACTGACCCAAATTGATTGTTTACAGCTGATGTTATTTCAAAAGTACCCGGGGGTTGGAAGTTTGCAATACCATTTAAATTAAAGTCAGTGTTGTCAAAAGGACGTGTTATACACGATGCCGGCAAAACTGCTTGGGCACTTAATTCAAACACAATTAAGAAACAAAATAGAACACTAAAACGATGCATCACAAATCTATAGATTCTGTCGAACACACTTAGATCAAAGAATGTTCTATTACCTTTAACGCATATATATTTAAAATCGTATTGCATTAATGACCAAAGACCGCACAAAATACTGTCATCGTTGCGCAAAAGCTTTCAATACACTCTACAGAGTAAGGTACACATTAGACAAGCAGTGGTATTTTCTATGTAAAGCCTGTGTTGAAAGTGAAAAAGTTAAAAATCCGCTTTATCAGTACGGAGGAACTTGGAAAAAATAAATTACCTTTAAAACGAACTAAAACAAAAAAATTATGGGAGTAGGAGCAATTGTAATCGCTAGCGCAGTTTTGTGCATTGCCTTTTTAATCTTGGCAGAATTTAAGGAACGTTATCTATAAAAAATAGCACCATGGCTACTTATACTTGTAATAACTGCGGCATGGGAGTGAACGCTACCTGTGCAAAATGTAATGAAGCATTAGAAAATGATTATTTAGATGTTGGAGGAACAAACGTCCAAATATCTAAATGTCCTTCGTGTGAAGGTAAAATTAAATCCCCGCAGTGTTGTGGGGAAGATATGGCTTGTGCTGTCTAGCTTAAGCCATTAAAAACCGAAAAAATTCTTTCCACCAATTCATAGTAAGATCATTTTATACTTATTAAACGGGAAAGTATTTTGGTTTATTGCACACGATCTTTATGGAACGTATTATTTCTCCTGAGCGCATCCAGCAAACTGTTCAAAATAGAATCCCAAATTGGGGGTTTCTTGATGGCGCATTAAGACTAGACCTATCGTTTGATTCTAATCAAGAGACTGTTCTTTGGCTTAATCAATTAACAGTACTAGCCGAGAAAAATCAGCATCATCCAGACCTTACGATCAATCAATTGAATGTAAGTGTATCAATTTTTACGCATGATGTAAACGGGATCACAGAAAAAGATTTTGTCTTGGCTGAGGAAATCAATAACTTGTTAAAAAAATAAGGTATGGAATGGTATATGAAAAATAGATGGTGGATTTGGTCTGTCACAGGTGTCTATCTAGCCTACCGAATTTTTCTCTCGTTTATGCTGTAATTTTTTCTTTAGGTTTTTGTAGAATAAGATTACCTTTAAAAGAAAAAAATGAAACGTTTTCTTTGCCTTTTAGGCTTCCTTTCTTTTACCGCATTTTCACAAATAAACCCAAGCGATGTAGAAATTGTTCGTGACGCTTTTGGGGTTCCTCATATATTTGGAAAAACAGATGCAGATGTTGCCTATGGTTTAGCTTGGGCGCATGCAGAAGATGATTTTAAAACCATACAACAAGGGTATTTAGCGGGAAATGCAATTTTGGGAAAGCACATTGGAACAAAAGGTGCGGGAGCCGATTTTATCGCACAATTCATTGGATCCAAAGAAATTGTAGAGAAAGACTATGAAAGCAAGATTAGCCCTGCTTATAAAAAAATTGCCGAAGCCTATGCCCAAGGATTAAATCGTTATGCAGAAACACATCCCGAAGAAGTACTAGAACAAGACCTCTTTCCGTTAACACCAAAACGCATGTTACGGTATGCACAATTACAGTTGTTTATTTCTTCTCGGGGGGACTATTGGGTCAAAAAAATCATAGACAACAACGTTAAACTTGAGCAACCAAAAGAAGAAATAACGGGTTCCAATACTTTTGCCTTTAACAGCACAAAAACAACCGATGGGAATACCTATTTGGCCATTAATACACACCAACCGCTCGATGGGCCTGTGTCGTGGTATGAAGCACATCTGTGCAGTGAGGAAGGAACCAATATCATTGGGGCTCTTTTTGCAGGTACCCCAAGCATTCTAATTGGTGCAAATCAACATTTAGGGTGGGCGCATACGGTAAACTACCCAGACAAAACAGATGTTTTTAAACTGGAAATGCATCCCAAGAAAAAAAACCAGTATCGGGTTGATGATGAATACCTCACCCTAGAAAAAAAGAAAGCCAGTTTAACCATTAAGGTATTGGGCATCCCATTAAAAATTTCAAAAAAATACTACGAAAGCATTTTTGGACCGACTTTAAAAAACAAATCAGGGTATTATGCTGTTCGCACTCCTGCCCTATTCGAAATTCGTGCTTTAGAACAGTGGTGGCGCATGAACAAAGCCACGTCATTTACTGAATTTTATGATATTCTAAAAATGAAAGCACTACCGGGCTATAATATTGGTTATGCCGATAAAAACGATACCATTTTCTATATTTCAAATGGTTTGATCCCTAAACGTGCAGAAGGCTACAATTGGAAAGAAGTAGTGCCGGGAAATACGCGTAAAACTTTATGGACGGAGACCTACGCCATTGAGGAACTCCCCCAAGTAATTCAGCCAAGTTCAGGCTACTTTTACAATGCCAACCACAGTCCATTTTACTCTTCTGATGAAGCAAATAACCCAAAACCAGAAAATTATTCAAAGGACAGCAATTTTGAAACCTACCACAACAACCGATCTACGCGTTTAATGAATTTAATTGAAGCAGAAGATCGTGTCTCTTATGAGGATTTTAAACGTATTAAATACGATCATCAGTTGCCTAAACCCTTTGTGTATTCTTGGATGGACATCAATCACCTTGATCGTTTAAACGCAGAAAACTATCCAGCAGTTGCCGAGTTGATCGAGCGCATACAGTCATGGGATAGAAAAGCTACAGCAAATTCTGTTGGTGCGGGAACGTATTTAATGCTCTACCACAAACTACGTCCCTACTACGACCAACTACCGGAGCCAAAGGTTATTCCTCCGTCAGTGCTCATTAAAGCATTGAAAGACACCAAAGCACACATGCTTAACTATTTTGGAACCACAGAGGTAAAATTAGGAGACTATCAGAAATTGGTTCGTGGAGATAAAGCGCTACCGGTCTTCGGAATGAATGATGTTGTTACAGCCATGTCATCGGTACCCTATAAAGACGGAAAGGTTAAAGTTGTGGCAGGTGAGTCTTACATTGAACTGGTGAAATTTACAGCTGAGGGTCCCGAGATTGAGTCTGTAATTTCATATGGCTCTTCTGACCTTCCTGAGTCTCCCCATTACGGAGATCAAATGGAGCTTTATACGCAGTTTAAAACGAAGAAAATGACTTTTGATAGAGCGGAAATCTATGCCAATGCAGAAAAGGTTTATCACCCCAAGTGATTATGATTTCAATGCTTTTTTATACACCTCAATGTATTGATTAACAACTGTGTCAATATCAAAACATTTGGCGACAGCACTTGCCTGATCTTTCATTTTTTCTAAAAGCGCTTCGTCATTCAGTAAGCTTATAGCTTGTTTTGCCATGTTATGGGTGTCACCTAAATCAAACAGATAGCCTGATTGGCCTTCTATATTCACTTCTGGCAACCCCCCGACGTTAGAAGAGATTACAGGAACGCGCATCATCATGGCTTCCAAAGCGGCTAAACCAAAACTCTCTGAGGCAGAAGGTAAAAGGAATAAATCAGAATAACATAGAATTTCATATACCTGGTTGCTTTTCCCCAAAAACTTTACTTTATCTGCAATTCCCAATTCTTCGCAAGTGGCCACAGCTTTTAATCGTTCTGGACCATCACCAACCATCATTAATATTGCATTCACTTCTTTCTGAACCTGATAAAACACTTCAATCACATCATCTATGCGTTTTACTTTTCTAAAATTACTGACATGGGTAATAATGCGTTGATCATCTTCTGCGATTAAACTGCGTTGGCAGTCTTCGTTGTGATGAAGGTGTTTAGAAAAGTCGATAAAGTTTGGTATGACCTGAATTTCTTTATTGACATCGAAAATAGAGAGGGTATCGTCTTTTAGACTCTGCGATACAGAAGTTACACAGTCTGAATGATTGATACTAAATGTAACAGCAGGTTTATAAAAGGGGTGTTTCCCCACCAAGGTAACGTCTGTTCCGTGAAGGGTAGTTACCATGGGTAGCGTTATGCCTTGATCTTTTAGCATTTGTTTGGCCATATAACCGGCATAGGCATGAGGTATGGCATAGTGCACATGAAGTAATTCTATCCCGTATGTTTTAACAGTATCTACTAACTTACTTGAGAGCGCTAGCTCATAAGGCTGATAATGAAACAAAGGATAATCAGGCACATTAACTTCATGAAAATGAAGGCTACTGTTTAATATTTCTAAGCGAACGGGTTGCTTGTAGGTAATAAAATGAACTTCATGCCCGCGTTCAGACAGGGCCAGTCCAAGTTCTGTGGCAACCACGCCACTACCACCAAAAGTGGGATAACAAACAATGGCAATTTTCATGAGCAACGTTTTTTAAAAATCAGACAGAATAATTGATCGTGATTCTTTTAAGGAGAAATGCACTCGATAATTAATACATAATCGCCTCGTGCACCAATTTAAGCATTCTCGGGCGAATACTGTGGTCAATTAATAAACGATTCTCCATGGTAGGATAGGTTCTATTGGATAGAAACACAAAAAGAATTCCGGTTGTTGGATCGGCCCATGTATAGGTTCCTGTAAAACCCGAATGACCAAAACTTTCGGGAGAAATACCCTCGAATGCCATACCCCCACCCCAAAGCTGAGGCTTGTCTAAGCCAATACCACGTCTGTTTTTATTTTCGCAGTAGTAGCATTGATTGAAGGCATCAAATGTAGCCGACGAAAAGTAGCTGGTTTCGCCATAGGTTCCCTTTTGTAGGTAAAGCTGCATAATGGTAGCAACTTCTTTAGCATTAGAAAACAAACCTGCATGTCCGCTCACACCTCCCTGCAAGGCAGTGGTCATGTCGTGCACATAACCTTGAAGTTCTTGCTGGCGAAAGTAATCATCATTTTCACTTGGCACTATCTCATCTAAGGGAAGCTGTTGTGCAGCATTATAAAAGGTGCGTTGCAGTCCCAAGGGAGTGAATATTCTTGATTCAACCAATGCGTCAATTCCTCGGTTGTATTTTTCTTCTAGAATGTGCTGAAAGAAAATCAGGGGTAAGTCTGAATAGTGATACCCTTTTTCTAACAATTCGCTTTCAATTAAGGTCGTGTATTGTTCATCATCTAAACCCGTTCTCCCATATAGCGCATGGGCTACCGGGAGGGAAAACCGTTTCGAGGGTTTATTGCGATAATATTTTCGGAGGCGTTTTCCATCGCGTTCACGGAGGGTCGTTTTGTAAAATGGAATCCAAGGAATGATACCTGACTGATGTGAAAGCACTTCTTTAAAAGTCAAATTCGCCTTGTTGGTTCCCACAAATCGAGTGGACAATTCACCCAAAGTAGAATCAAAATACATTTTACCTTGATCTACTTCTTGCATTAACAACGGAAGTGTCGCTAATATTTTGGTCAAAGAAGCTACATCATAAACATCGGTCAATTGAACAGCTTGCTTTTTGTCGTAACGGTGATGACCAAAAGCTTTATGGTAGAAGATTTTTCCGTGACGCGCTGCTAGTAGCTGAAAACCGGGAGCCATAAGCGAATCTAAGGTGATGTTTGCCAGCTCGTCAAGGGTTTCTAATTTTTTTGGATTAATACCAACACTCAAAGGGGTAGTCTCCTCTAATACCACTGAAGGCAGAGCACGTTGAATTCCTGTTCCAGCTGGAAAGGCAGGATGAATACTTACAGGTAGTTTTCCGCGAACAGCTTGCTTCCCTACTAAGACATTCACCGCTTGTAGTTGAGCTTCTGTATTGTTTTGATAGGCTACTAAAATGGCTTGAAAGTCTTCTAAGTTATTCAATTTAGAAAGTGCATAGGGCTTAACAAATGGCACCAAAATAACTTGATGTGACTTTGTTAACTCGGCCAATAGCATTCGTTCATTTGGGGTAAAATCTGAGGCTTTCCATGGACTCGCATTAGAGCGATGAAAACCAACAACGATGGTTTTTAGGTTTTTTGTCGCTTGTTTTACAGCGGGTAGATCGCCACTAAAGTTAATGCGCTCTAAACTGCGTTCTTTTGAGAGGGCTTTGTAGAAAGCTTCTCCGTCTACATCGCCAAGGCTTAAAAAGCCTATAACTTCTTTTTCAGGCAGTGGTAATACTCCCTTATCTTGAATTAAACTTAACGCCTCTCCCATAGCTTTATGAATGAGGTAATTGTCTTTAGGGGTATTTATATCGTCAATAATTCCATCTAATGGTACTTCTTGGGGTGTTGCCAACCCCACTTTGTATTTGGCCTTGAGGATTTTCTTTACCGAATGTGCCAAACGCGCTTCATCGTATTTTCCTTGTTTAAAGGCACGTTTCATTTTCTTAACAGCCTTTTTAATGTCGTTAGGAATTAAAAGAATATCATTGCCAGCAAGAAAAGCTGCTACATCAATACTGTTAATTTTTGCTACTTCTGATGCTGCTCCCATATTCATTGCATCAGTGATGATGAGCCCTTTGTATTGATTTCGCTGCCGCAAATGCTGTTCAATTATGGTTTTAGACAATGAGGAGGGAATACCTTCATCTAAAGCAGGAACATTTAAGTGTCCTACCATAACGGACGAAACACCTGCTTGCATGAGTTGATCAAAGGGATAGAGTTCTGTGCTAAACAGGCGATTTTTGTCAAAACGAATTAAGGGTAAATCGTGATGCGAATCTTTAGCAGTGTCTCCGTGTCCGGGAAAATGTTTGGCAGAAGAAAGCACTCCCGCTTGGTGCATTCCTTGCATAAAGGCTAAACCTTTAGCCGCTACGTTGGTTTTTTCTTCCCCAAATGAACGATTGCCAATGATTGGGTTTTTGGGATTGGTATTTATATCTACATCAGGAGCAAAATTAATATGTACCCCTAATCGTGAAGCTTGTTCACCAATACGTTTACCGATAGCTTCTACCAGTTTGTTGTCTTGTATTGCCCCTAAGGTCATATTCCAAGGGAAAGGACGAACAGAATCAAGTCGCATCGCTACTCCCCATTCGGCATCCATACCTATTAGTAATGGTGTTTTGGTTTGTTTTTGAAATGCATTTAACCATCGACTTTGCGTAACCGGCCCACCAAGGGAAAATATTATACCTCCCAAATGATAGTCTTTGATCTGCTGGGAAATTTCCTGAAAGTGTTTTTCTCCTTGCTCACTAAATGCCATGACCATAAACAACTGACCTATTTTCTCTTCTGTGCTCATTTGACTGTAAACACTGTCCACCCACTTTTCTTGGGCTTCCCAGTCGGCAGTAACCAAAGGATCTTGACTGTTTTGTGCAAAAAGTAGGCCTCCAAAGAGGAAAAAGAAAAAGTACCGCATGAATTAAAATTTACTTGATAAAACGCGAATGCCAACTGTTGTATGCTGGAACTTCCCAAAGATTTTCATATTCGCCTTTATTTACCACTAAGTTATTGAAAACAATGGTTTCTTGATTGACAGCAGGCGTTTTTGCCAGTTTTCTAAAGTCTTTCAGAGGGGAATACACGATGGTTTCATCTTTGCGGTAGCAAACATTCATTTTATCCAATAAGGTTAGATTGAATTTTTGCTCAAGGGCTTGAATTAAACGCACAGATGCATCTATAGAACATCCCGAAGCGCTTTGCACAGCCTCGTCTAAACCTATCACAATAAAATGATCGTAAGGTAAGTCATAGCCTGTTTTTAAGGGAGAACCGTGCGTAGCCCATTGGGAGAGAAATTCTTCCAT
>WTJU01000088.1:21260-28438 GCA_011526285.1 Candidatus Arcticimaribacter sp. | reverse complement strand
GACCCATTCGCCATTGGTTCATAATCGACCAAGCCCTTTTCAAGCGAAAAATCAATCGCATCTAAAGCTTCTTTATGATGTAATTTGCGCGCTTTCCCTTTCTTGGCGTCAATGCGATCATAATCATAAACCCTGTAAGTAATATCAGATGCTTGTTGAATTTCTGCTAAGACAATTCCTCCACCTATAGCGTGAAGCAACCCCGCGGGGATGTGAACCACATCACCTTTGCTTACCTGTTGCTGTAGTAACACACTTTCCAAACTCTTTTCCTCGCAGTGATTTTTGAAGCTTTTAGCATCTATACTTTCATTAAACCCTAACGTTAGCTTGGCCGATTTATCCGCCTTAATTATGTACCACATTTCACTCTTTCCCCAGCAATTATGACGTTCCTGTGCCAATGCGTTGTTTGGGTGAACCTGTACTGATAGGGGTTGTTGCGCATCGATAAACTTAATGAGTAAAGGAAAATTTTTCCCGTACGATTCAATCACCCGTTTTCCCAAAATGGCTGCAGGAGATTCTTCAATCAAGGCTTTCAACGACTGACCTTTCAACGCCCCCTTAGAGACAATAGAAACCTTCCCTTCTAGCGCAGAGATTTCCCAAGACTCACCACAAGATCGAAGCGCTTCTTTCTTTCCCAAAAGCGTTCTAAGCTGCTCTCCACCCCAAAGGCGGTAGTGGAGCTGCGGAATAAATTCAAGCGGATATAAAGCGTTACTGTCCATACAAATTCGGCTAAAGGTATTTAAATTGTTGCAGGCGAGCCCAAACAGGCAGCGTTTTTTTGTTACATTTAAATCTGTGAAAAAGATTGAATTAAGTGCCACAGTTCAGCTACTTGACCCCAGAAAAGGCGGCTATCATTACCTTTTTGTAGACAAAGAAGTTGTGGCACAATTCCCCAAACAAAATAAAACGCGATTGCAATGCACGATTAACGACTTCACCTTTCCTTGTGGATTGAACCATTTGGGCAACGGACATTTTTTTGTGATCCTTGGGAAAGAAAAAATGAAAAAAAGCGGTGCGCTTTTAAATGAATTGGTGCAGTTTACCTTAGCGGTAGACCCAAATCCACTAGGCGTAGAAGAACCAGAAGTGTTAAGCCTGTTGCTTGACCAAGACCCATTCGCAAAAAAACAATACAACCAACTGACCGACGGGAAGAAACGAAGTTTAATTTTCACCCTCCAAAAGACCAAAAACCTAGACCTGCAAGTCCAGAAAATCGTAAGCTTTTTAGAAGAGCAAGCTGCTCGAAAAAGATAAAAACGTACATTTATAACCGAGGTTTTTGCACCTAACACCAAACACGTCTATGAATCCCCTAGAAGGAATTTTACTACTAACCGGCGGCTGTTTTGCCTTAGCAGGATATATTACGAAGCGTTTCCCTCCAAAAAAAATCAATCATCTTTATGGCTACCGCACCAAAACCTCTATGCGAAACCAAGAGGTTTGGGATTTTGCACAAAAATATTCTGCCAACGAAATGATTAAACTTGGCGGATTAATGCTTGCTTTAGCCGCGCTGATATGGCTTGCAGACATTCAATTTAAAGGAGACATTTTTGTTGCTCTAGTACTTACAGTTATTTTTCCGCTTTTCATGCTATTTCAAATCGAACAAGAACTTAAAAAACGCTTCCCCAAGAAATAGATGCGCGTCGCAAAAGTCCGTCATTTTGGCCCAATAGAAAGCATACAATTGGGAGTGGGTTATTTTGGTCCTCCTCCTGTTAGTGTTTATGCCTATAGTATTGACGGATTACTAATAGATACAGGCCCCCCAATCTTAGCCAAGGAATTCATGGCATGGGCAAAAAAACAGACAATCAATCAAACCTTCATTACCCACCACCACGAAGACCATTCGGGCAATGTAAACCCACTAGCAGCGGCGACAGGAACACCAATTTATGGATCTGCGCTGTGTAGTGACTTAGTAAAAGGGAAAGTCCATACCTGTTTGGCACAGAAACTCTTTTGGGGGACACCTCAATATACCGACAAGGTTACACCCATAGAAACGAACTTTATTGAAACCAATAAGCACCATTTTGAGCTTATTCCTATTCCGGGGCATAGTGCCGATCAAATAGCCTTATACGAAGCTGAAGAAGGCTGGTTGTTTTCTGCCGATGCTTTTGTAAGCCCTATCATAAAATACTTCATGCGCCAAGAAAGCATGAAGCAGCAAATAGCCTCTTTGAGAAAATTAATTGCACTAGATTTTGACCTTCTCCTTTGCTGTCACACCCCTTTAATGAAAGGCGGGAAAGACCAACTCATTCAAAAGCTAGCCTTTTTTGAGCAATATTATGGCCAAGTACTCCACTGGGCCAAACTAGGCGATCCTCCCCACACCATTCTAAAGAAAATGGGGAAGAAAGAGCGCTGGTCAGGCTACTTACTCTCAGGAGGAAACATGGCAGCAATCAACATGGTACATTCCGTCTTGCGAGACGAAGGCCTTGCCCGTTAATAACCTGCGGATATCTCCTTTCCTTCTGCCGCTTAGCACAGCCATCATTTCGTATTTTTAGTGAAACAAAAGAGATCATGTTACAACTGCCTGTCATTAATGAGAGCCCTTATGAATTGCCAACCTATGCAACCGTATCATCTGCAGGCTTAGATTTAAAAGCAGTGTTGGCCGAAGCAGTTACTTTGGCGCCGCTAGAGCGTAAAATTTTAGGAACAGGTCTAAAAATTGCACTCCCCGAAGGTTACGAAGCCCAAGTGCGCCCCCGTTCTGGGCTAGCAGCCAAACACGGAATCACAGTACTCAACGCTCCAGGAACAATTGATGCTGACTACCGCGGAGAAATTGGTGTGATTTTAGTTAATCTTTCCAATGAGCCGTTTACCGTTGAACCTGGTGAACGTATTGCACAATTGGTCATTGCACAATACACACAAATTCAATGGACGTTGGTCAATAATTTAGAAGAAACCGAACGTGGCGCCGGAGGTTTTGGCAGTACAGGTAAAAAATAAAGAGACTACAACAAAATGAAAATAATTGTTCCCATGGCGGGTCGCGGTTCGCGCCTTCGCCCACATACGTTAACCGTTCCCAAGCCCTTGGTACCAGTGGCGGGCACCCCCATTGTTGAACAGCTGGTTAACGACATAGCACAGGTAGTCAATCAATCCATTAGCGAAGTCGCTTTTGTTTTGGGAGACCCTGCTTTTTTTGGCGATGATGTGGTGCAACACCTAACCCAAGTAGCCAAGAACCTTGGTGCTAAGGCGAGCATATACCGACAATTAAACCCCCTCGGAACAGGGCACGCCATTATGTGTGCCGAGGCGTCACTCGAAGGACCTGCAGTGGTGGCCTATGCCGACACATTGATACGTGCAGATTTTGCGATAGACCCTACTGCTGATGCCCAGATATGGGTGAAAAAAGTAGCACAACCAGAGGCCTATGGCGTAGTTCAATTAGACACGACCAATGCCATTACAGAATTGGTAGAAAAACCCAAGGAATTTGTTTCTGACTTAGCGGTAATTGGAATTTACTACTTTAAGGCCATAGAAGAACTTAAAGCCGAACTTCAACAGGTCATTGAACAACAGCTCACCCATGGCGGAGAATACCAAATAAACGACGGGATAAAAGGGATGATGGCCAAAGGAAAACGCTTTGTGCCCGGCGAAGTAAAAGAATGGATGGACTGTGGCAATAAAGAAATTACAGTTGAAACCAACAGCAAGATGCTTCGCTTTTTAGCGGCTGAGGGAAAAGAATTAATTGACCCTTCAGCAACCTTAGAAAACACCACTTTAACCCCTCCTTGCTACATTGGCAAAAACGTTGTACTAAAAAACGTGACCCTAGGCCCCGGCGTTTCAATTGGAGAAGGCACACAAGTAATTAATTCTACCGTAAAAGACAGTATCATTCAAAAAAACAGCGTGGTAGAAAATGCACAACTAGAAAAGGCAATGATTGGCAACCATGTGCGTTATAATGGAGCATACACTTCTATAAGTATTGGCGATTATTCAGAATTGATTTAAATGAAAAGACAGATTTTTTCTTTCTTGTTAGTAATAAGCCTCGGGGCAATGACCTCCTGTAAATCGGTTCGTATATTACCCAATAAAGCTCCTGTAAAACGGGTTGATTTAAAAGTTCTCACCAACGAAATTGCCAAAGCAGAAGAAAACATCACGACCTTTCGCGCCAGAATTAAAGCAGTATATAACGACCAAAAGCGCAAGCAACAAGTCAACGTTAATTTTCGATTAGAAAACAACAAAACCTTTTGGATGAGTGCAAACATGCTCATTCCAATTGCAAAACTCTTGGTAACCCCAGAAGAAGTTCAGTTCTACGAAAAGTTTCAAAAAACCTACTACAAAGGAGACCTAGCCTTCATCAACGAGCAATTGGGGGCAAACTTCACCTTCAAAGACTTGCAAAACATTTTTTTAGGCAACCCTATTACAGACCTCAGAAAAGTTAAAGTAGAACGAATATCCCATCCGCGCTACTACGTTTTAAGCCCGAAAGTAAAAGGACAACGCTTTCGCCCAACCTATTTTTTCGATCCCGTTAACTTTCGTTTGGTTGAACAACGCTTCCTCGTGGCAGGAACCGCACAAAGCTTAAGTATAAAATACACCCACAACCAGCAACTAGCGGGCAAAACAGTTCCAAAAAACATTGAAATCTCAACCTTTGATGGGTCTAATTTCTTGCAATTGTCGTTGGAGTATTTACGTGTAGATTTTCCTAAAAATCTAACCACACCGTTTAGCATACCCGCAGGATATAAAAAAATCGAGTTGAATGTTCCCTAGGCACCTGCTAAGCTTTTTGCTAATCTGTTTCATAACTACCGCTTGGGGGCAAGACAGCCGTCAAGAGAAACTAAAGCAACAACGCAAACAACTTCAGCAGGAAATCAAACAAATTAACACCCTTCTTTTTACCAATACCAAAAAAAAGAAATCAGCGCTTAATGAGGTTGAAGACTTAGCTGTTAAGATTAACCTACGGGAACGACTCATTCGCGTGACAAACGAAGAGGCAAATCGCCTAACACAACAAATCAACGTTAATCAACGCACCATAGACAGACAACGCAAAGCGTTGGAAACACTAAAAGCAGATTATGCAGACATGATTCGCTACTCCTATGCAAGTAAATCAGGACAAAGCCGACTGATGTTTTTATTTTCATCAGAAAGCTTTTTACAAGCCTACAAGCGTTTTCAATACCTCAAACAGTATGCAGCATTTCGCAAAAAGCAAGGCCTCTTAATTGCCCAAAAAACACAGACCTTACAAGCACTCAACAAAACCCTACTGACCCAAAAAACACGAAAAGAAGCTTTAGTAAAAGAAAATCGGGCGGTCCAAAATTCCCTTAGCGAAGAACGCTTGGCGCAAAAAGAACTTGTTACAGCCCTAAAAAAGAGAGAACGTTCGCTGGAAAGCCAGATTCGCAAAAAACAAAAACAAATTGCGGCTTACGACAAAGAAATTCAACGCTTAATCCGCGCAGCAATAGCGGCATCAAACAAAGCCGCTGGAAAAAACAAAGCGGTTTTTACCTTGACTCCTGAGGCACAGCTCATTGATAAAAATTTCACGGCAAACAAAGGGAAACTCCCTTGGCCTGTAGAACAAGGTGTGGTTACCCTTGGATTTGGAACCCAAACCCACCCCGTGGTAAAAACCACGAAAATTCAAAGCAATGGTGTAACCATTGCGACCCCAGACAATGCCGAGGTGCGCGCTGTGTTTAAAGGAAAAGTAATGCAGGTGTTTTCGTTTAAAGGCAGTAACCCCGGGGTTTTAATTCAACACGGAAACTACATTACAAGCTACTCTAACCTTGCGGCAGTCTATGTTAAAAAAGGACAAACCATTGAAGCCAAAGAGGTAATTGGAAAAGTGTTTACTCACCCTAATACAGGAAAAAGTGAGTTAAAATTTAGTGTGTTTCAAAACACCACTCCAGTCAATCCAAAAGGCTGGGTATACCGAATGTAATTAGTAGCCTTCAACCAAGTACCACGCTTCTTCTTCTAGGCTATACTTGATGAAGTTTAAAAGGCGATAAGCATCGCGCTTAGACTCAAAACGACCATAAGCCACACGAATAAGTCCGTCAGGACTTGTTTCAGCAAAAGCAGCTTCAAAACCTTCGGCTTTAAGTTCTTCTAATTTACGTTCTGCGTTAGATTGCTCACGGAAACTACCGGCAATGATACTGTAAAATTGTCCGCCTTCAACAGCAACACCTGTATCTTCTGTTGTTTCAACCACAGCAGGTACGTTGAGTTCAAGTCCTGCAATAGCCCCAAGATCGAACGAAGCTTCTTGTACATTTTTAGTAATGCGTTTTTGAGCAAGCTCCGTAGACTTTAATCGTTCGCTTTCTAGGTATTGATTCCCTAAATAATAAGTTGCGCCCAAGACGGCCACAGCAACCACACCAATAATGGCGTATTTCATGCCAGAAGACTTCTTTTCTTTTTGTGCTTCGGGAGTAAAAGCTAAAGGTTCTTTTCTGTTTTCCATGGAGGGGTTGGGTTTAGATGATGGCGTTGGCGGCACAATGGCAGCAGCGCGAATTTGTGCTTTTTCTGGGGTGCGTTGAAACGCAGTGAGGCCAATTGCATTGGCATCGAAGTTGATCTTCCCGTGGGGTAAAAACCGCAACTTGTTTTCAGCATTAAAAGAAAATTCTCCAATTCCAGGTAGAATCATCGTTTCGCGGTCTAAACGTCTGTTCCAATGTTGCAATTCTTTTTCAATCATCACCAAAGCATCTGGGTAAGAAACCCCTTCGCGTTTGGCAACATAGCTGGCCAAAAGACCGTCGTTTTCCTGTATCAAACGGTTAAAAGAAATCGTACGAGAAGGAGGCGTAAACTCACCTGTAAAGCGGTTGACTTTAATCGGATGTGTTTGGGTCAAAAATGAGCCAAAACCGGGAAGCGTTACACATTCCTGTTGGTATAGTAGTTCCTTTATGTATTGAATCAAGTTCATGATTTAAAGATAGCAAATAAAATTTTCTTCCTATTTTGGGTGGGAAGCACTGCTTCTCCCAAATCGAATTCTTATGAACCTAACGCTCGAACAAGCGGCTTTATTGCTTGCCCGTCTTCCAAAAATTGGCCCACGCACCGCAAAAAAA
>WTJU01000088.1:0-21160 GCA_011526285.1 Candidatus Arcticimaribacter sp. | reverse complement strand
ACCATTCCCAAAACAGCCACCCAATTGACGCAAATTGAGCTTAAAGGGTTAATACGTTCGCTGGGCGGAAAACGGGATGAACGCGTTTAATAACCAATTTTAGAGCGCACACGCAAAAGAACTTTGTGGGCAACTTGACGCGCCTTTTCTGCTCCTTTTGCTAGCGCAATGGTCACTTCGGCAGGGTTTTCTTGATAATAGTTAAAGCGTTTTCGCGGCTCGTCAAAAGTGTCGAGAATTAATTCAAAGAGCGCTTGCTTGGCATGACCATAACCCATTCCCCCTGCAAGGTATTGCTCTCGAAGAACGTCAATTTGACCGGGATTAGCCAATAGCGAATACAGGGCAAAAACAGTACAGCTATCAGGATCTTTTGGCTCCTCTAAGGGTGTAGAGTCTGTTTTAATTCCCATGATTTGTTTTCGCAGTTGTTTTTCGGGTAAAAAAACGTCAATGGTGTTGTTTTTAGATTTAGACATTTTTTCCCCGTCTGTTCCGGGAACATATTGTGTCGCTTCTTGAATCTTTGCTTGCGGAAGAACAAAAGTTTCCCCTTGTTGGTTGTTAAATCTTCCGCCAACGTCACGGGTCATTTCAAGGTGTTGCAGTTGGTCTTTGCCCACAGGAACAATCTCAGCATCATACAGTAAGATATCCGCAGCCATTAACATGGGATAACTAAAAAGACCAGCATTCACATCTTGCAGGCGGTCAGCCTTGTCTTTAAATGAATGCGCGAGCGTGAGTCGCTGGTAAGGATAAAAGCAGTTGAGGTACCACGCCAATTCGGTCACTTCACTCACATCACTTTGTTTGTAAAAGACGGTTTTATCTGTATCTAAACCGCAGGCCAACCAAGCAGCAGCTGTGTTAAAAGTGTGTTGACGCAATGTCTCACCTTCTTTAATTTGGGTGAGCGAATGCAAGTCAGCAATAAACAAAAAAGATTCATTTGCAGGGTTTTCTGCCATGTCTATAGCAGGTAAAACAGCGCCCAATAAATTTCCTAAATGTGGGGTGCCCGTACTTTGTACACCGGTTAGGATTCTGGCCATGGATTATTTTTTGACAAAGGTACTTTATTTCATCAAAACTGCTTTCAATTTGCTACATTTGGAATTGTGAAAAAATTAGCAGTACGGTTGTGGAGAGTCTGGTTTTATTTCCTTGCAGGCGTTCCTGTACCTTTCCTTTTTCCCTTCTTAGCCATTGCCTTACTCTTTCCGAAAGGCTATACCTTTGTCTTTTGGGTGGCACGCAATATTTGGGCTCCCATCATTTTAGGAGGAAGTGGGTTTTACACCAAAATACGGTACTCAAAACCACTACCAACGGGAACTTCCTATGTTTTAGTAGCGAATCACACCAGCTATATAGATCCTTTTGTGATGCTAAGAGTATCTAAAAACCCCTTTGTGTTTGTGGGAAAAAAAGAACTGGTGAAAATCCCCATTTTTGGCTATCTCTATAAACGTGCAGCGGTTATGGTGAATCGCAGTGATAAAAAAAGCCGCTGGGAGGTTTATGGGCGCGTACAGCAAAAACTTGACATGGGCTATAGTGTTTGTATTTTCCCTGAGGTATCATATGAAGACGATACTATCTTTTTAAACCCGTTTAAACGAGGAGCCTTTAAAATTTCAATAGACCATCAATTACCTGTTGTTCCTATGGTCTTTTATGATTGCAAACGAAAACATCCTTGGTATCCGAACTTTGGTTACCCGGGAGAATTGCGCGTGCAAACCTACCCAGAATTATACCCGCCCAAAACTCTTGAGGAGCTACCGCCATTTCAAGAAAAAATTCGCGACGTAATTGAAAAAGGCCTGAGAGAAGATCCCAAGGGGCGACAACAACAAGCGGTTGAGATTGAAGAAAAATTAGCGAAGCTCAGTTAAATTTATTGGCGAATTGCGGCAGCACGAGCCCTTAAAATAGTGAGTGCGCTTTCAGCAGCATCAGTTCGCGTTCCATTGAGCAGATTTGTGTTTTCACCGGCATCGTTCAACACATCAAAGAACCGTTCATTTCCATTGTCAAAGACAATTAGTTTGTAGCGCCCGTCAGAAACGGTATAGCCAGAACGATTGGGGCGATCCCCCTGCACCTCGGCATAATTAACCACTCTACTTCCCTCTCCTGAAGAGGAAACCAGCGGCCAAAAGCTTTGGCTGTCTAAACCTTCTTCACCAGTAAGCCCTGCGGCCTCCAAAAAGGTGTTGTATAAATCTACCGCTGTGATTAATGCATCTTCTTCCTCGCCCATTCGATCTACGCCATGGCCAGAAAAAATTAATGGAACATGAATTCCTCCTTGGTATAAACTGCCCTTTGCTTTGGTAGAAACATAGGGGGTTTGTGCCACTCCGTTGGGCGTTCCGTTGTCTCCCATAAACACGATTAGGGTGTTTTCTAAGGCAGCAGGAGAAAGGCTATTTAGCAAACGTCCAAGCTCAGTATCTAGACTTTCAATCATGGCAAAATAATAGGGGAGCGGGTTCGCCTCAATACTGGCTTCATCTGCAGGTAAATCTCCTTGATGATGCAAGGCTTGTGGAGGCAAATGAAATGGAGAATGAGGAGCGGTGTAAGCCAGCCAGCAAAACCACGGTTGTTCTTGTTCGGCAATCCATTCAATTGCTAAATCTGTTAAGGCAGTTGTGATGTAGCTGTCTTGTACCGTTGTGGCGCCATTGGTTGTAAAGCGCCACTGGGCATAATCGTCTACCCCACCACCAAACAAACCAGCATAATGACCTACACCCATAGCTTCTGGTAGATCGAAATCATTTCCTGCAGAAACGTGCCATTTTCCAATGATACTTGTTTGATATGCTCCATCAGACTGTTCGGTAAATGCGCGCTGTAGAATCCGTTCATTGGGATTAATGTTATTGTTTTGTTCTACGCCTACAACTCCTGTTCTTACCCCATACTTGCCGGTTAGTATGCTGGCGCGCGTAGGCGTACAAACAGGATTGGCCCATGCTTTAGTAAAACGAACCCCCTCATTTGCCAAGCGTTCTAGCGTAGGCAAACTAGGTTTTTGTGCCCCAAGAGAATAGCCCGGCATCGCATCAATTCCAAGATCATCAGCCAGAACAAACAATACGTTTGGGCGAGTGTTATTTGCTGGAGGATTCTCTGAGGGGGAGTCGGTGCTAACGGGAGCGTCATTGTCAGTCATACGAGGAGACTCTTTCCCACATTGAACGATTAAGAGAATTAGGGCAGCACTATAAAGAACCATTTTTGGTACTTTGTTAGGGATTGAAAGTCGGGGCATTTTCATCATTTTTTCATTAGATTAGACAAAATAAATATATGGATTCTTCTGCATCAATAATACTCGCAATTGCTATAATGGTTATTATGATGGGAATGGGCTTAAGTTTAACCTTGGCTGATTTCCGTCGTGTAGCACAAAATCCCAAGCCTGTACTCTTAGGGCTTACCAATCAAATTATTTTGTTGCCCCTAGTGGCACTTGCGTTGGTTTATTTTTTTGAGCCTCCTACTTTTATTGCAATTGGGATGATTCTTTTAGCGGCTTGTCCTGGGGGAACATCGTCTAACTTAGTGACCCTTCTTGCCAAAGGAGACCTTGCGTTATCTGTTAGTATGACTGCCATAAATAGTGTTATCACCATTGTCACCATCCCTTTTTGGGTGGGCTACGCCTACAGCACTTACTTAGCAGAAGCCGCCAACATGGCTTCTCCAACCGCAGATATTTTTAAAACCCTCATTGTGGTTTTGGCGATTCCTTTAAGTATAGGCATGCTCATTAAAAATCGCGCCCCGCAATTCGCCTTGCGTATGGAGCGCCCTGTGCGCATTGCATCTTCCATTTTTTTAGCGGTAGTCATTTTGGGCTTATTAATTCGAGAGCTTGATCTGGTGAAACAATACGTGGGCGACACGCTGGGCATTGTTACCGCACTTAATGCGGTGACTATGGGAATGGGCTATGCCTTGGCCAAAGGCTTTGGCCTGAACCTAAAACAAGGGTTAACCATTGCCATTGAGTCGGGTATTCAAAACGGGACCTTAACCATAAGTTTAGCGGTTATTACCCTAAACCAGCCTGACTTTGCCATTGTAGCGGCCATTTATTCTTTGGTGATGTATGCACTATCAACTATCCCTATTTATTTTGGTATTTCTCGTCAATCGTAAATAACTTCTTGTTTCCCGCTTAGACACGTATACTGTGTTTGAAAATAGCCATCAAACATGTCTTTTGTTGCGCGTTGAAAATTGCGATAGCTCTCAGGATTGTCATAAGATAACCCCCAAATGGTCACATTTTCACTCTCACACTCATCCTCAGAATTAATGGTTTGTGGATCTTGGTGTCGCCCCGTCATGATATGCCCTCCTTGGCATAAATGTCGAAGCCCTAAGATGTCGTGGCCAAATTCATGCCACATAAGACTTAAGCGGTAATCGTTAAAATCTCTAACTACTTCGTTATTCCAATCGCTTTGGCGAAGACCAACCCCAACGGCATTGGGGTCACAGACCTTAAAGGCATAACCACTAAAATCATCCTCAATTTCATTGAACCAAACCAATTCAAAATCTTCAGAGTTTAAATGACTAATGTCTACCCCATGGCGCGCAGCATCTTTAATAAACCCCTCTAAATGGGAATATGGGTCAAACAAATCAATGGCAGCATAGATGGGGTCTGAGAAGATACCGGTTCCCATGGCACGGTAGTCTTCCAGCAACGCTGCATTGGTGCGTTGGTGGGGAATTTCGTCTGTTGGCGTTAAAACAAGTTCAGCAAAAAAAGGTTCTTCATCTTCCTCTCCCCGGTTAATGGTTATGTCTAAGACCAGTTTAAACTCTGTTGCATTAATGAGTCGCTGATCTAGAACGGTGCGCGTAACATAGTAGTTGTCGCTGTAATTATATTCTTGAAAATAGGGAAGACTGTTGAATGCAGAACTATCCCGAACAACCCCCCAAAAAGTGATAAGGCTATCTTCAATTTGATAGTGTGAGGTAAAAACTTCGTCATCAATTGTAAAGGCCATGGTGTCTAAAACAGCCAAAGAATTGGCAAGTTTGATTTTTTTTCGTTTGTAGAGACCGTCACTAATTCCCCCTAAAAGATTGAGTTGCAGCGCATATTCTGCAAGTAATTCTTGCGCTTCTTCTAGAGAAATGGTTGCCTCTTCCAAGGCGGTTTGTAAGGCTTGCAGTTGTTGGTTGAGTTGATTGTTTTGGCTAAGGACCGAAGCATTTTGAAGAAGGAGTGTGTTTAGCCTATTCTCCAGCTCATTTTTTTCTGTAGCGATACGTTCGATTTCAGCTTCAGCTTCCTTTAAATCGTCCAGATAAAAATCTTTTTGACACGAAGAAAGGATTACGATTAGCCACAGGGCGTAAGCTTTTTTTGTCATGATGTTCGATTTGGGTAATCACAAGGTAAAAAAACTTTAGCATTACGGGGGCGGAAAAACGGTGCTAGATAAAAAAAACCCCGAATTTCTTCGGGGGCGAATGCAATCTAATTTAAGTAAAACAGCATTATTCGTTTACCGCTTTTAGGGTGCCCATAATCTTCTCTTCGAGCTCTTCCATTAATTCTGGATTATCGTTTAAGAGGGTTTTAACTGCATCGCGGCCTTGCCCTAATTTGGTGTCGCCATAGCTAAACCAAGAGCCAGATTTTTTAATGATTTCATAGTTGACACCAAGGTCAATGATTTCTCCAATTTTGGAGATTCCTTCACCATACATAATGTCAAACTCTGTTGTTTTAAACGGTGGTGCTACTTTGTTTTTCACCACTTTCACACGGGTTTTGTTCCCCAGCACTTCGGCATCGGTGTTTTTAATTTGAGTGGAACGACGAATGTCTAGTCGTACAGAAGCGTAGAATTTTAGGGCGTTTCCTCCTGTTGTAGTTTCGGGGTTTCCAAACATCACACCAATTTTTTCACGCAACTGGTTAATAAAGAAGACGGTACAATTGGTGCGTGCGATAGACCCTGTAAGTTTACGTAGTGCTTGCGACATCAAGCGTGCGTGTAGCCCCATTTTGGAATCCCCCATTTCCCCTTCAATTTCACTTTTTGGGGTTAAGGCAGCAACAGAGTCAATCACAACAATGTCCACCGCCCCAGAACGGATGAGGTTATCGGCAATTTCTAAGGCTTGCTCTCCGTGGTCAGGTTGAGAAATGATGAGCTCAGAAATATCAACGCCCAGTTTTTCGGCATAAAACCGATCAAAGGCGTGTTCTGCATCAATAAACGCAGCAATTCCACCTTGCTTTTGGCATTCGGCAATGGCGTGCAATGTCAAGGTTGTTTTCCCCGATGATTCTGGACCGTAGATTTCGATTACCCTCCCGCGCGGATACCCGCCAACGCCCAAGGCAATATCGAGCCCAATCGAGCCTGAAGAAATCGCTTCTACTTCTTCAATGGCTTCATCGCCCAGTTTCATAACCGAGCCTTTGCCATAGGTTTTATCTAGCTTGTCTAAGGTGAGTTGTAAGGCCTTTAATTTTGCCGCTTTATCGTCTGCCATAATGCTTTCTTTTTCGTTATGCGTAAAAGTACATTATTCTCTCTTTTTGCAAAACTTCCCCCAAAAAAGGTTATAAACAAATGTTGTAGAAAGAACGCTCTGTTGTTTAATATTTCCGTTTTAGATAAAGCAAGATTATCCCCCACGCTAATAAGACAGAGCCCAGTAAAAACACATAACTATACCATAGGGCAGAGAATTTGGCGATTACTCCCAACAGCACAGGACCGACTAAAAAGCCGACAAAGCCTACACCAGAAACGGTAGAGATCGCTACAGAAGTTGGAAGCGCTTTATTTTTCGCCGCAAGACGATAAATTTCTGGCACCATGACCGAGAGCCCAAGGCCTAAACCACCAAAGCCCAGCACACTCCCGTAGGTATGCGTAGTCAAAATAAGGCTATACCCAAAAAGGGCTACTAGCGCCCCATAGCCCAAGGTTCTAATAGACCCAAATTGTTCACTAAACCCATCGCCTAAAAAGCGCCCTAAGGTCATGCTGAGGGAAAACAATACAAAGCCGTAACCTGCTTGGTTTTGAGGGACATTGACCACCTCAAACAAGTACAAATTACTCCAATGCTCTACCGCCCCTTCGTTAAACATTACCACAAAGGCAACTAAAGACAATCCAATGACAGGGCGAAGACGCTTAAAGAAAGGCTGCTTTTTGGCGTTTTCTTGTCGTTCAACAGCTTCATTAATTTTAGTGTAATATTTCGCTAACCACAAATTACTTAGGATAACTGCAACAGAAATGAATAACATGTGGCCGCTGGGATGAGAAAAAGAAAGGAGAAACAAACTCCCAATACCAGCACCAATAAATCCGCCAAGGCTAAAGAAACCATGTGCGGCAGACATTAAGTGTTTTTCTTCTTTAGTTTCGATTATCGACATTAAAGCATTCATAGAAACATCGGTAAAGCCAGAAAGCAACCCAATGAGCAATAAACTGGCACACAAAAGCACATAAGAAGGCGCCAAAAGCGGCAAGTTAAAGGCCAAGGCCAACAACAACACCCCAATTTTGGTAGAACGTCCTGTACCCAAGCGTACATTCAAGGTGGGCACCATTGGGATAGAAATAAGTAAGCCACAGGCGGTAAAAAACAAGGCAACGCCTACTTCCGCATCGTTTAAGAGGAATTTATTTTTTATGTGTGGGAGGTATAAAATCCAAGTTCCAATGAGAATATTAATGGACGAAAACACCCAAGCAGGGGCAAAAAAAGTACGATTGTTTAAGATTATGCGTAATGAATTCATGTGTTAGCCATCGGAAAATTTTCAGACCGCAAGATACCAGATTCCATCAGACTTTTTTTAATAGGAACAGGAGAAGCCGAAATCTTAAATAATAAAAGAGCCACCAAAAGAAAGGGAAGAACAATTGGATTTTTAAGCCTAGCAGGGGTCGATTAAATGCTCGTTAAAAAAACCTACCTTTGCAGCACACTTAAAAACGTTTATAGCATGCAACTGTACAACAAATTAAGTGCGCAAGAACGAGCGGTTTTATTGGAAGAGGCAGGAACTGAACGCCTCACCCTTTCATTCTATCAGTACGCGCACATTGGGAACCCACAACTTTTTCGCGATCATCTTTTCTTGGCTTGGAACAAGCTAGAAGTCTTGGGGCGTATTTATGTGGCCCACGAAGGAATTAATGGACAACTCTCCGTTCCTGCGCCCAACTTCGATGCGTTTAAAGCGCATTTAGACAGCATTGATTTTTTAAAAGACATTCGCCTGAACATTGCCGTAGAACAAGACCTAAAGTCTTTCTTAAAGCTGACGATAAAAGTTCGAAAAAAGATTGTTGCAGACGGGCTGGAAGACAACAGCTTTGACGTTACCCAAAAGGGGGAACACGTAAACGCTGAAAAATTCAATGCCCTGTTGGCCGACCCCAATACCATTTGTGTTGACATGCGCAATCACTATGAAAGCGAGATAGGTCATTTTAAAGGAGCTGTTACACCTGATGTAGACACTTTTCGAGAATCGCTGCCAATCATTGAAGAAGATTTAGCAGCCCATAAAAGCGATAAAAACCTTTTGATGTACTGCACGGGAGGAATACGTTGCGAAAAAGCATCGGCCTACTTTAAACACAAAGGGTTTGAAAACGTGTTTCAGCTAGAAGGCGGTATTATAGAATATACTCGCCAAGTCAAAGCACAAGGCCTCGAAAATCAATTCATAGGGAAAAACTTTGTTTTTGATGAACGTCGCGGAGAACGGATTAGCGACGATATTATTTCACAATGCCACCAGTGTGGTGCGCCTTGCGACACCCACGTGAATTGTGCCAATGAAGCCTGTCATTTGTTGTTTATTCAGTGTGATGATTGCCAGAAAAAGATGGAAACTACATGCTCTAGCGACTGCCATGAAATCATACAACTCCCCGTTGAAGAACAAAAAGCATTGCGTAAAGGGACGCATAACAGCAATAAAATTTTCAAAAAAGGGCGCTCAGAAGTTTTAAAATTTAAGTCGCATTAACCTTTTTTTGGGAAGGCGGTTTTGTTAAAACCTCCTATCTTTACTTCTCAACCAAAAACACCAAATTATATGGCTTGTGCTTCTTGTACTTCTGCAGACGGAACCCCTCGGGGCTGCAAAAGCAATGGCACTTGTGGCACAGACAGTTGCAATAAACTTACCGTTTTTGATTGGCTTGCCAACATGCAGCTACCCAGTGGGGAAGAAGCCTTTGATGTGGTTGAGGTACGCTTTAAAAACAGCCGCAAAGAATATTTTCGAAACGCAGACAACCTCCCCTTAAAAATTGGTGATCTAGTGGCAACCCAAGCCAAGTCGGGGCATGATATTGGCCAAGTAACACTCACAGGAGAACTGGTGCGTTTTCAGTTAAAGAAAAAGAAGATAAAAGAAGACAGCGATGCGATATTAAAAATCTATCGCATGGCCACGCAAAACGATATCGACAAATGGCAAACAGCCCGCGACCGAGAAGCCGAGGTGCAAAAACGCGCTCGAGAAATGGCCATATTCTTGCGTTTAGAGATGAAGATATCAGACGTCGAATTTCAAGGCGATGGCTCAAAAGCCACCTTCTATTACACAGCAGATAATCGAGTAGATTTTCGTCAACTCATTAAAGACATGGCACAAGCCTTTAGCATTCGCATTGAAATGCGGCAGGTAGGGTTGCGACAAGAAGCGTCTCGCCTAGGAGGAATTGGGTCTTGCGGACGAGAACTGTGCTGTTCTACTTGGTTAACCGACTTTAGAACAGTCTCAACCGCTGCGGCACGTTACCAGCAACTTTCCCTTAACCCGCAAAAGCTTGCGGGACAATGCGGAAAACTTAAGTGCTGCCTAAATTTCGAATTGGACGCCTACCGCAAAGCGTTGAAGCACTTCCCAAAAACAGAGACAAAACTCCAAACCGAAAAAGGAGTGGCGATTTGCCAAAAAGTAGACATTTTCAAGGGCTACTTGTGGTATGCCTACAAAGGAGAGTGGACCAATTGGCACCTATTAACGCATGACCAAGCAAATGAAATCATCCGCAGAAATCGCGCAGATGAACCCGTTGCAAGCCTAGAGGATTTTGCCCTTGATTTACCCGCAAAAACCGAAGAAAAAGTGTTTGAAAATGTTGTAGGACAAGACAGCTTAAATCGTTTTGACCGACCAAAACGCAAACGGAACAACCGTAAAAAAAGCGGAAAAAAGCAATCGAGTGAAGCAGGTGGAGTAGCTGTGGCCGAGAAGAAAGCGCCCGCTAAAAACCGCAATCGAAGCCGCAACCGTAACCGCAACCGTAACGGCAAACCCAAAGGGAATGAATAGAACATTTCTTTTTTTAGGCCTTCTTTTTTTGGGAATAAGCAGCTGTGCTTCAGATTCGATTTATCGCGAAGACCAAGACACACCAAATGGTTGGGAATTGAAGAATGAGTTAAAATTTTTGGTAGACCAATCACTTAGCGCGCCAACCAACATCTACCTTCATTTGCGCAACAACCAAGACTATCCCTTTTCAAATATCTTTTTGGTTGTGAACATAAGCACAAAAGATTCTATCATTGAAAGCGATACCCTTGAGTATGCCATGGCAAAGCCCAATGGAGAATGGTTAGGGGCTGGCTTTTCTTCTGTTAAAGAAAGCAAATTGTGGTGGAAAGAACAGTGGTCTACAAAAGCAGAACCACCTTTTGAAATAGCGATTGCCCAAGCCAATAGAACCAATGGGCGAGCAAAAGGAGAAGACCAGTTGCCTGGGATTGTCTCCGTAGGAATATCGATAACTTCAGCGGAAAACTGATGGCGAAAAGAAAACAAAAAAAGAAAAAAGAGCAGCCTAATTTTAAAGGCCCAATACGGTTGTTTTGGGGCCTCTTTCTAACGGGCATCGTGATTGTTGCTTTAATTTTTGGAAGCGCCGCTTTAGGTCTTTTTGGGCCCATGCCCCCGCTACAGCAATTGGAAAACCCCAAGACAAATCTAGCCACCCAAATCATTTCTGCAGATGGCGAAATCTTAGGAAAATTCTTCTATAACGACAATCGTACTCCCATTAACTTTGATGAATTGCCCGAGCATTTGGTTCAAGCCCTAGTGGCAACAGAAGATGAACGGTTCTATTCCCATTCTGGCATCGATTTTCGCGGTACTTTTCGCGCCATCGCCTACCTCGGTCGACGCGGAGGAGCAAGTACCATTACCCAACAATTGGCCAGACAATTGTTTGTAGGGGTGCGCTCGCGCAACAAAGTTCAAGCCATCACCCAAAAAATTAAAGAGTGGGTCTTGGCAGTAATGCTAGAGCGGCGTTACACAAAGCAAGAGATCATTGCAATGTATCTCAATATTTATGATTTTGGCTATCAAGCCGACGGGATACAATCTGCTGCAAAAATATACTTCAATAAAACCCCAATGACGCTTTCCAGAGAAGAGTCGGCTACCTTGGTGGGGATGTTAAAAAACTCTTCTTTGTTTAACCCTAAGCGGCGTCCAGAAATGACACGTAAGCGTCGTAATGTGGTTTTTCAACAAATGTATCGCAATGAGTTTATCTCTGAAGAAGAAAAAGATTCCTTGCAGCAACTGCCTTTAAACTTGCAGTTCACACCAGATTCGCACCGCGAAGGATTAGCGACCTATTTCCGCACCTATGTAAAACAATACATGCAAAAATGGGTAAAAGAAAACCCAAAAGCAGACGGAGAACGGTATGACATTTACCGCGACGGATTACGAATTTACACCACCATAGACGCTCGCTTACAAGCCCTTGGAGAACAGGCCATGGAGCAGCATATGAAAAAGTTGCAAGAAGAATTTTTTAAACAAAACACAGCAACCCTAAATCCAACCGCTCCCTTTTTAGAGCTTCGGGAAGGAGAAATTGATACGCTTTTAGAACGAAGTGCACGTCGTTCAGAGCGCTGGCGCGCGCTACGCGCTTCTGGGAAAGACGAGGAAACAATTTGGGCCTCTTTTAAAGAGCCTACCCCCATGACCGTCTTTAGCTGGAAAGGAGATAAAGACACGGTCATGACTCCTTTAGATTCCATGCGTTACTACAAACACTATCTTCGTGCAGCCATGATGTCTATGGACCCAGTAAATGGCCATGTTAAGACTTGGGTTGGCGGGTTTAACTACAAACATTTTCAATACGATCAAGTACGCCAAGGGCGCCGTCAGATTGGCTCAACCTTTAAGCCCTTTTTATATGCAACAGCCATTGATCAGTTGCGCCTTTCTCCCTGTGATATATTACCCGATGCACTCTTTTGTATTGAACCCATGAAGTTTGGAAATGTAGAAGCGTGGTGCCCTAAAAACTCTGGGGATAAATACGGACAAATGCGCACCCTAAAAAACGCCTTGGCGAACTCTGTGAACACAGTTTCTGCGCGCCTAATGGACAAAGTAGGCCCAACTCCAGTAGTAAACTTGGCAAAGAAAATGGGGATTACTTCCTACTTGCCTCGAGTTCCTTCTATCGCTTTAGGGACTCCAGACATTAGTCTTTTTGAAATGGTTGGGGCTTATAGCACATTTGCAAACAAAGGGATTTATGTAAAACCAATTACCATTACCCGTATTGAAGACAAAAACGGGACAGTGCTCTTTGAAGTTGCTCCAGAAACCAGAGACGTTATTAGCGAAGAATCGGCCTATGTGACCTTGAATTTATTGAAAGGGGTTACAGAAGGGGGGTCTGGACAACGACTACGCCATGATGTAGCTACAGAAAACTATGCCTATCAGTCGGTAGTAACCGGCTACCCTTATCAGTTTACAAACCCTATTGCTGGAAAAACAGGAACAACCCAAAATCATTCTGACGGTTGGTTTATGGGAATGGTGCCTAATTTAGTTACAGGTGTTTGGGTTGGTGGAGAAGACCGTGCAGTTCATTTTGACAATATTGCCTACGGGCAAGGAGCGAGCATGGCTTTACCCATTTGGGCACTCTTTATGAAAGCCGCTTATGAAAATCCAGCCTTGGGAATTTCAATGGAAGATTTTGAAGCCCCTGAAGTTGTTGGAATCCCTATTGATTGTGCGCCTGTAGACCCCAATGCTTTAAATCCTTTAGAAGAAAAGGAAGAAGATTTAGACGAGTTAGGCTTTTAGGCTTGCTCTTCGGCCAACCATTCAGCAAAAGAAGTTTCTGTTTCACGCAGCTTAAGCGCTACCAAAGAAATGTTTTTGGGTAAACGCGCCTTAATTTTCTGTGCAAAATCTATCACCATCATCTCGCTGGTGGGTTGATAATTTACCTGCAGCACTTTATGCCCGCGTTGCTCCATTTCTTCTGCCAACTCCTTGTGCGGCGTTGTGGCATTGAGAACAGTTGCATGATCGAAAGGCAAAACAATTTCTTCTCGAACGATTTTTTTAAGGTCACTAAAGTCAATAACCATTCCGTGTTTCACATTTGTTGGGTCGTTAATGGGCTGTCCTTTAACCGTGACCGCTAGTTTATAGCTATGGCCATGAACATTCTTGCAAAGGCCATCATAGCCATATAAGGCGTGGCCTGTTTCAAAATTAAATTCTTTGGTGATACGAATAGTGGACGACATGAATTGAACGGCATTGATTCTTGCGCAAGTTCCGTAAATTTTTGCAAACGAATTGAGAATCAAACAATTTTTAAAGCGACCGAATTAGAATCTAGGATTCCTTCTTACCTTTGCAATAATTATTTGGTTTATGAAAAACATTTTAGCCCCTCTAGGTATTTCTGACAACGCAAAAAACACCTTGGCCTATGCTATTGATTTAGCGGCAAAAAGCCAAGCGAATCTTTATGTCATGGACACCTTTAACCCGAGTTTCCCGAACGCTCATTTACTCAATGTAAAACAAGCCATGGGAAGCCGCAATCGCCAACGAATTAAAACCTTAATTCAACAATTAGACAGCAAAGGAGTAAACATTCAAATGGCCAGCTATGATGGAGATTTTTTGAGCGGTATAGCTTCTTTAGATCAACAAGTACAGTTAGATTTAATTGTTTGTGGTCCGGTGCCCAATACAGATGATGAAGCTGTTTTCTTAGGACCAACTGCTGGTAGTGTCGTTAAGAAAACAGACATTCCTGTGCTTATAGTCCCAGAAGGACACGCGTTTAGCGCACCTAAAAAAGCCCTATTTGCTTTTAAGCGCGGAGAAATTAAAGGGAATCGTTCCTTGGCACCAGTACATTATTTTAAAACGCAATTTCAAACAGCGTTTGAGTTGTTATTGGTTAAAGTGCCCAATCAAGACCGGAAAGACCAACAAATTGATCACGAAATTGTAGAGCTTTCTAACAAAATGGGATCTACAGAAAATGGCACAGTATATCAAGGGGTATTGGAACACTTTCAGTCTGTTCAGCCAGATCTTTTAGTTGTTTTTGCCCGTAAACGAGGGTTTTTTGAGAAGTTACTTGGTTCTGATGTCGTGCTGAAGAAAGACTTTTTCACCAAAACACCATTGTTGGTGCTAAAAAACCGCAAATAAATGCGGAAGAAATTCCTTTTATTGCTGTTTTTAGGCGGGCAACTATTCCTTTTGCAAGCCCAAAGCCGCTATTTTAATCTAAATGTAGACAATGACTTGTTTTTCGTGACAGATTATTACTATTCTAGCGGAATCTTCTTGCAATATGGGCATGAAAACAAACCAAAAGAAGAAGATGCGTCTGGCTTGCGTGCGTTTCGTTTGTGGGAACTGGGCCAAGAAATCTACACCCCCTCCAATCGGTTTTCAGAAGATGTTCGGGAGTATGACTATCCCTATGGTGGGTGGACGTACCTAAAGTACAGCCGACAGAAAGAGATTAGCACCACAAAGCAATATGAACTAGGACTTCAAGTTGGGGTGACAGGAGACTGGTCTATAGCACGTTGGATGCAAAACACCTACCACACTAATGTGCTAAATTTACCAGAAGTTGCGTGGGTAGATCAAGTACCAGAAGCATTTCATTTGAATGTTTTCGGGCAGTATTTTTCCCAAAAACCGTTGGGGAAATACCTTTACCTAATGCAGCAACTATACACGCGTTTGGGCACCCAATTGGTAGATCTGGGTGGGCGATTTGGACTTAATATTGGAACAGGAAATTATTTTGGATTAGGAGCAAACACCCTTTACAATCAGTCTCAGGGGGATGCTTTTTTTATTGGAATAAATACACGCTATGTTGCTCACGACTATATGCTAAGCGGCAGTATATTTAACAATAGCGCGCCTTTTACTGCCCAGAATATTCCCTTTCGCTATGAGGTAGAGTTGGGTTTTGCGTTACAAAAAGAGCGGTGGAAATTTCATTTTATGTATAAAAACCGTTCACGAGACAATTCACTTCAACCACAAGAGGGACACCACTTAATGAATATAACCTTGAGTCGTTTTTTTGATTAATTCCAATCAGAAATGTAATTTGTACCCATAATTTAACTGTTTGATCATGAAAAAATTCTTAACCCTACTTTCCGTTTCTATTTTGCTTAGCTCTTGTATTGTTGTAAAGGTTTACGACAGTCCAAAGCAAGAAGAGCAAGCCCCAAAAGTTATCGCAAAACGCCGAATGATGATGCCGTCAGACAAGACGATAACGCTCCCAACAGGAGATCAAGAGATCTTGTTTTTTGGAGAACAATTTCCGCCAGAACCCATGTTGTTTCATGGCAGTAGTGATACTTTGATGATAGACATTAAGGGAGATTCTATTGCCCATAAAGGTATTTTCGTAATCAAATTGGACGAAGGAGACAGCCTTACCCCTCCCATGAAGTTGAAATGGAAAGGCAAAGAAGGAGGGATGTTTATTCACCCTCCAATTCCTATGCCCATACACAATGATGCTAAAATGAAAATGCCTGCATGTTGTGCCGCCAAGGATAGTGTTTGTAGTGACATGCCAAAAATCAAAAAAGAGGTTCGTATAATTAAGTCTGACGCTGCTCAACAAGACGACAAACAGAATATTTTTGTCTTTCGATCTGAGGAAGAAAAGGGCGCTCCTTTAATTGTAATTGATGGAGAGGAACAGCCCGAAGGCTATGATTTTAAAAATATCGCCCCTGATGATATTGAGCGCATTGATGTAGTAAAAGGCCCTGCAGCAATTAAACGTTTTGGAGACAAAGGGAAAAACGGAGTGGTTGATATTACAATGAAGAAAAACTAGGGTTCTCCCAGTAATAGTAATTGTGTTCTTTATCGCAAACGAACTCCATTTGTGGGTAGAGGCCATTCCCGATTAGATTTGTTTTTTCGGTTTCAAGGCTAACGCCTTTGGCGTTGGTTTTAATGCAATGGTCTTGGGCGGCAGCTAATAGTGCTTTTCCAATTGCTTTTCCTCGTTGTTCAGGCGCTACAAACAAATCGTTTAACAGCCAAAGCGGTGCCATGTTGGTGGAAGAGAAGAGCGGGTAGAGTTGTGTAAAACCTACTGGTTTTCCGTCCACCTCAGCCACAAAAATTACGGATTGCTTTTGCTCCATCCGCGCTTTTAAAAAGCGTTTAGCCCCTTTAACATCACTTTTTTTACGATAAAAAACACGGTAGGCATCAAAGAGAAGCGCTAGCGCATCTAACTGTGCTAGACTAGCAGAATATATTTTCATGGATTAGGCCGATTAGGTGATAATATGGTGTAGTGAAGACCAAGGGCAAGGCCTTTAAAGTCTTGAGTTTCTCGTTGCAATGGGCTAAAGTTTCTCTTTTGAAAGCGATAGGACAATGAGGCAGAAAACTTTCGCCACACCAAATACTGAACGTGCGCAACAACCCCTAAGCTATTGACAAAAGTTTTAGAAGGGTAAAAGCTAGGTTCTGTTTGATTGGGCGGTTGTCCGCTTGCTTTAAGGAAAAGGTGATAGGTTCCTCCCAATGATAGTTGCAGTCGTTGTACAGGGTAAACGCTCAAGACCAACGGGAAGCGTAAAAAACGCAGCCGGTCTATGCTATTGTCTGCTGGAAAATCATAACGGTAGCTAATGCGTTGATAGTGTACCCCGCTACTTAAGCCAAAGTTTTTATCAAAACGATAGTGAACATTCGCCCCTAGGTCTAGATGCAGGCGTGCTTTGGTTGCTAGATCGTCGGTATTGGATCGGTGCGGTTGTAGGAATACATCGAAATTCCACTTGCGGTAATACTCTAGGTCTACTCCTTTGTCGTATTGCTGAATTAAAAGACCGGGGCCTTGTGCAAAGGTGAGTTTTCCTAGGCATAAAAAAAGGATAAGATGCAACCGCTTTCGCATAGGCAGAAAAGGTGTTTTAAGCTCTTTTAGGCGTGAACAGTAGCCTAAGGCAGTAGAGCGACCAAAGCGCACTTACACACCACCACAGCATAAAAAACCAATCGTTTTTTGTTGTACCATTCCATTGAAGCCATTCAAAAACGAAACGTTCTACCAATAAGTCAAAAGCGAACCAAAGAAAGAATACACTCCCCCAAAGCAACACTATTTTAACTTTAGAGGAGTTCATAATTTATAAAATATATTCTTTTTCTTTTTTTATAGTCACCGTTGTTGGGTGCATCAAAATCTCAGCATGTCCTGCTGTTTTTGGCAGTTCATAGGCGAAGAAATATTCTAGGGTTTCAAGTTTACTTTCGTAGAAATCATCAGAATAATTCCCATTGCCATTGATTAGGGTTTGCTGGGCGTTTACCCCTATATCTAACCAAGTCCAGCCCATAATAACAAGGCTAAAGAATTCCATAAAGATGGTAGCATCAGCTAAGAAACGCTCATAATCTCCTTTCATGGCGAAAGGCATTAGGTGCCCCAATATTTGTTGGGTAAGCTGCAATTTGTCTCCCAAAATTTTTGCGTAGCCTTTAAGGGAGTCTAGTTGGCTAGCCGCTTGAATGGTTTCCATCATTTCAGCCATGAGCAGTTTTGCTCCTTCGCCGTGACCCATGGTCATTTTTCGTCCGAGCAAGTCTTGTGATTGAATGCCTGTGGTTCCTTCATAGATGGAGGAAATGCGAATGTCGCGGTAGTACAATTGCAGAATAAAGTCTGAACAAAAGCCATACCCGCCAAGTATTTGCAGTCCGTTGTTAATGGAGTAAGCCCCAGCTTCAGAAGGATAGGTTTTAACTACAGGAATGATCATTTCCAGTAGGGTGTTGTATTTCTTTTTCTCTTCTGGTGAGGTGGCTGTATTTTCAAGATCGTAATATTTAGAAGCCAACATGACAAGGCTCATGGAGCCTTCTACGACTGCTTTTTGCAAGAGAAGCATACGTCGCACATCGGGATGTTCTACAATGAGTGCCTGTTTGTCGTTAATGTCTTTTGTTCCATCGCTAGTAAGCTTTCGTCCTTGTGGACGCTCGTTAGCATATTGCAGAGAGGCATAGTAGGCGGCTGAAGCAATAGCTGAAGAACCTAAACCTACGGCAATTCGCGCCCCATTCATCATCATAAACATATAGTGCAAGCCTTTGTTGGGTTCTCCAACCAAATAGCCTTGGCAATCATCAGCATCACCAAACCCAAGGTGGGTTGTGGCATAACCCCGCTGTCCTAGTTTCTGGAAATCAGCGACAGTCGTTACATCGTTTGATTCAAGACCTCCATCAGGGGTAGGGCGATTTTTAGGAACCACAAAAAGGGAGATTCCTTTTGTTCCCTTTGGCGCTCCTTCAATACGCGCCAATAAAAGGTGCACAACATTTTCGGTGAAGTGGTTGTCTCCACCAGAGATAAAGATTTTTTGTCCACTAATTTTGTAATGCCCCTCATCTGTTGGCGTTGCTTTGGTTACAATGTCTGAGAGGGAACTTCCGGCTTGTGGTTCGGTCAAACACATGGTTCCTCCCCATTTTCCTTCAAGCATGTTGGGAACAAAGGTGTCTTTAAGTTCTTGGGAAGCAAAGTGAATGATCAGTTCTGCAGCTCCTTGGGTTAAACCAGTATAGCCCGGTAAGTGATTGTTTGCTGCATTTAAGATGTAGTTGGTTGCTGTTTGAACCATGAATGGGATTTGCATTCCGCCATCATCATAATCAAAGGGAGCAGAAATAAGCCCAAGTTCTCCTCCTTTGTGCATCATGGTTTTTACTTGCTCATGCACATAGACTGTCCCGTCTTTATGGTAGGCAGGTTTCTCATCTACTTCTTGCATATAGGGGAATAACTCCTTGTCTGCAAATGTTTTTGTAGAATCGATAAAGAGGTCTAAAGATTCTTTATCGTGATCTTGGAATCGCTCGCGTCCCAACATATCTTCTAGGTTGTGAACATCATAAAGCATGTACTTTAAGGTGTCCATATCTACATATTTATCTGCCATAATTTCTTTTTTTTGGGTTTAACATCATCGTCCTTCGGCATAGAAGAATCCAAATATACACAATTCAATAGAGTAGAAAAGGGAAGTAAGAAATTCTTAACATCTACTTTTCAGGGAATTATGTTGGGGAGAAGCTGCTTGCCTATGATTTATAGACAAAGGCATTGCAATGCATTCCTGCGCCTACGGAAGCAAATACATAGGTTTGTCCTGCTTTTAGTTCAAACCCTTCCATTTGATTGTTTTTCACCATGTCGAAAAGGGTGGGCACAGTAGCAACGGAGGTGTTTGCAGTAGTGGCAATGTTTGAAGGAATTTTGTGTGCATACTCAGCATCAGAAATAGCATAAAGGCGCATAAGGTTGTGTGCAATCACACGAAGCATTTTACCATTGGCTTGATGAAAGAAAAAATAATCTACCGCCATAGGGTTAAGCTCTACTTGGTCTAATGCTTTTTTCACCACTTGTGGTAAAAAGGTTGTAGCGTATTTGTAGACTTGTTGCCCCTGCATTTTAAAATAGATGTTGCCGGGGTGATCTTTTTTAAGTGAACCGTCTAGAATTATGTTATCCAAATCGTCTTCGGCGTGTGAAAAGGTGGCGTGGGATACTATTCCTTCAACGGAGTCGTCTTTCGAGAGAATAACAGCCCCACAACCGTCGCCCATAAGCATAGAATCTACATCAAAAGGGTCTAAAAACCGAGAAGCAACTTCTACCCCACAAACTAAAACATTGTTGGTTTCCCCTAATTTAATCATGCGGTGGGCTTGAATCATGGCTTCCACCCAGCCTGGGCAGCCAAAGAGGATATCATAGGAGGGGCAGTTTTTGTTGGTCACCCCGAGGGTGTTTTTAAGGAGGGCGGCAACATTGGGAACGGTGTGAAAGCAGTCTCCCAAGTTAGCCCGTGCATTTCCTGTATTGTGGGCTACAATTATCCCCCCGAGATCATTGGGGGTTAGTTTTGCGTCTGTTATTGCTTTGTTTGCGGCCTCTTTAAGTAGGTCGATAGATTCTTCGTCTTTCCCGATGTATCGGCGTTCAACAATGCCTGAGATTTCTTCAAGTTTTTGAACAATGTCTTTGCTCGGTTTTTGAATTTTCTCTCCTGTTTTGGTATAGAAGCTGTGGGTTAAAAAATCTTCGTTTTTGACTAGGTGTTTTGGCAAGGCGTGCCCTGACCCTTTAATGCTACTTCCCATTTTTCTTTTTTTAGTAATTTAAGTGTAACCTAAGTGGTGAAGATAGGAAAAACAAGGAGACTATTTTCATTTGTACAGGATTATCCCTTGGTATCGGTTTTATTTTTTGATGAGGGCTAACACACTGGAGAAGATATATATAATTAGTCCGAAAAGGCATGGTAGAAGCGCATTTTTAAGTCCTCCTGACCACATTCCTTGACTCACTCCACCACTTGCCTCAACAGCTTTAAAGGCCTCAAAAAGCCCTAAAAGCAAACCCAAGACTCCTACAGCGAGCGCGAGTTGTCCTAGATCTTTGGTGTATTGGGGAAATTTAATCGCCGCACCTATCGTTGCGATTAATAGGAGTGTTAATAGCCCCATAAATAGCGGTCCGCCGGATAAAAAATAGTCTAGCATTGCTGGTGTGGTTTAGCAACGAAAATAGCGAAAATTTAATTTGATTTAAGCGCTTTAATAGTTAATGTGCAAGAAACAAACTTAGGCAGGAAGGGGCTATGTCCAAAGAAATTAATATTTTCGTTCTGGCGATAACGGGGATGTAGCTCAGTTGGCTAGAGCGCTTGACTGGCAGTCAAGAGGTCGGCG
>WTJU01000040.1:10893-28856 GCA_011526285.1 Candidatus Arcticimaribacter sp. | reverse complement strand
GTTTATGTTTATGTTTTTTAGAACGCTGTGCTTATTTGTTTTTTTGCCTTTACTCGCTCATGGCCAAGATCGACCTGATCCATCTGAAAAAACAATGTCGTTAATGATTATTGACTCTGATGACAAGAACTATACGCTGACGTATGGAACTGAAAAAAGTACTGCTGAAATTAATCATGCCTTTAAAAAGTGGATGGATGCACAAGGGTATATTACCAACCACAGCATAATCTTTGCAGGTGACAATACCATTCGTCTAGAGGGAGAATTGCGCTTTACTGAAGGTATGAAGAACAGTGAAATTCACTATTTAGGAGGTGTAGTACTATCTTTTACAACAGGAGAGAATCAATTTAAAATGGAGCTCCAACTTCAAGGTAACGTATGGCCAGTAAAAGAGCCAAAGCAAAAAATGATCTGGGAGGAGTTTCTCCAAAGAGAATCGCTTAAAAACGAAAGTAGATACAAGAGCGAAAAAGAATTAAATATAGCTATAAGCGAAGTATTTGAAAATGCTACAAAATACCTAACACAACCAAAATCTCATCAGCATTGATTTGCTAGGGCTACTAGAAGCGCCTAACAAATAAAGTTCATCTCAACAGACTACAGGTAGCTGTTTTTTGTTAGTTTCATAAAAAAATAATCATGAAGATTTCTTTTAGCGTCGCGTTACTTTTATTGTGTTTCAATTTAAGTGCACAATCGTTTAAAATCAAACACTTAGTAGTGGAGGGTGCAGCTTCTCCAGCGCAAGGAACAGTAAAAGTTGATCTAAATAATCGAAGTATAAACATCAATAGTAACGGACGTGAAACACAACTCACGCGCGTAATTTTTCAAAAAGGACAAAATGGAAGTTTAAAATGCTACAGAGAAACTGTAGAGAGCAAAAAACGTATCATTTTTGAGCCCAACAGAGAGCGAACCGAAGAAAAAAGAGACGTAAGCCACATAATGACCTATACTGTGGTGAATCCGTTTTCAAACCAACGGTCTGAAGTAGTATATCATTTAATTAAATTGAACGAATAATTTCTATTCCCATTTATTTAGTTGCTCCAATTTATGATGTGTTGTTTTCTGGGAAAATAGACTTCATTTAAAGGTTAGAATTTATATCTTCATTAAAATCAAGTTAAACACCGCTTACACGAATTTGTAGTGAAAAGATATTTGTTTTATTTCATCGGGTTTGTTTTACTCTCTTGTGAAAAAGATAGGGACTATGACACCTTTACTGGACACGAATCAACAGGACTCCCGGTAGCAATTATTTCAACTGAATCTTCTGTAGACGAAAAAGAAAACTACATTAATGGGGGGATTGAGATTATTGGGGGAGATAATTTTAGGGATGCAGGACAAACGCCAATTGAAATAAGGGGTAGAGGAAATTCCACTTGGTGGTTGGGAGAAGTTTGGGGTAAAAAACCTTATCAAATTAAGTTTCAGAATAAAACTTCTTTGCTTAACATGCCTGCCGATAGAAGATGGGTCTTTCTTTCGGAATTGAGTGATAAGACCTTCATTCGGAATAAAATAGCCCGTGATCTTGGTGCGCTAAGTGTTTTAGATTATACACCCAAACTTGAATTTGTAGAGCTTGTTTTAAATGAAGAATACCAAGGGGTTTACTTGATGGGACAAAAGGTTGAAGTCGCTGAAAACCGTGTTGATCTTCCCGAAGATGGATACCTAATTGAAATAGACCAAGCCTACAGAACAGATGATGACGATGTGTATTTTCGCTCTAATGTCTTTCCTGCCATTAATGAAGAAAATGTTTTTAACATTAAATATCCTGATACGGAAGAAGGGGCTGATTCATATGAACTGATTGAAAATTACATTCACCGCTTTGAAGCGGTTTTGTTCTCTGCCAACTTTGACAGTCCTACTGAAGGCTATGCGGCCTATATTGATGTAAACCAAATGGTAGATTGGTATGTAATTCAAGAAATTGCAAAAAGTGTAGATGCACGCTGGTATTCAAGTATCTTTTTTACCTATGTGCCGGGTGGGAAAATAAAAATGGGACCGCTATGGGACTTTGATTTATCTTTTGGGAACGTAGACTATGCCGATTCTGAATTTACCGATGGGTTCTGGATACGGCAAAACCCATGGATCAATCGGCTTTTCCAAGATCCCGTGTTTAGAACAAAAGTTCGCAATCGCTTTGACTATTTTAATTCTCAACTCCCAACGATTCTAGAAAAAATTGATGGCTATGCCTTACAGCTTGAGGTTGCTCAAGAGCACAACTACGATGAATGGGAAACCCTTGGGGAATATGTTTGGCCCAATCCTGTATGGTATGACACCTATCAAGAAGAAGTAGACCATTTGAAAGGATGGATTACAGACAGAATGCAATGGTTAAACGATAATCTTTAAATGGAAGATCAATCGTTTATTTAAATCCTAAAGCTTTTAAATTCCCTTTACTTATTTTAAGCGCCTCTAGGGGTGTACGACCATTGAACGTTCGGTCTTGCTCTACAAAGTAGTACTGCATTCCAGCTTTTTCTTTTTCTTTCAGGATGGCAGAAAAATCAATCACACCTTCACCAACGGGTGAAAATCTTCCTTCTTGATCCATATCCTTTACATGAAATGATTTAAAGCGACCGGGATATTTTTCAAAATAGGCGAATGGATCTGCCTTGGCTTTGGTAATCCAAAAAAGATCCAATTGAAAATTCACATAAGCTGGATCGGTATTCTCCAATAAATAATCCATAATAATTTCGCCATTTGCGTTGGGCATAAACTCAAAATCGTGATTGTGATAGAGTAATGAGATTCCAGCCTCAGCACACTTTTTACCAAGCGTAGTGAGAATTGAAGCCAATGCTTCAACGCCTCCTTTCATGCCCATACTGTGTGTGGCGCCATCATAAGTAAACATGCCCATTGGAGGTACAGGTATAACAAAATAGCTAATTCCTGCGGTCTTGAGGTCAGCAATCATCTGATCTACGTTTTCCATATTTACTGTTCCTTGATGGGAACTAACGGCCTGCAAGCCGTTCTCGTTTAACAACTGCTTGAATGCAGAAGGTTCCATTCCGTAGAATTTCCCGTTGTCATATCCTGCAAGCTCTACATAGTCATAGCCCATAGAAGATACCGCTTCTATTGTTGCTTGTACATCTTCTTTCATGGCGTCACGAACGGTATACAACATGGCACCACCAAAACGTTCTTGCGCATGGGTTAGTTGGAATGTTGAGATAAGGACGAGCAGTATTAAATAGGTTTTCTTCATGGTTTTAAATGTTTGCTTTTAGTTGAATTATCTAGGCTAATCAAAGTGTGATTCTCGTTTTTGAATCAGCCATTTATCGTCTTCAAAGATATATGTATCGATGTAATTTACCGTCCACTCTAGACGTGTTTCTTTATTGGCTAGTGTAACTTTACAACTTCCATAGCCCTTGGCATTGCTTCCATTCACCTCAACGCGATGTTCTCCATTTTTATGTTCTACAGTATCAAACTGACTCAAAAAGTCAGCGAATGCTTTTTCTATTTCATCATGGCCATTGTAAACCGAGTTTCTTTTGCCTTCACGATAACTCTCAACAACAGCGTTGGGTGTAAATAGTTTCATTTGTGCTTTTACTTGTTTTTTATCCGCCAAAACAGCAAAGTCATCAAACAATGTTCGCAAGAGAGAAACATCGTATTCACTTTGGGTTAAAGGGGCATCCCATTGGGTGGGTGAGGGAGAATAAATTGCGAGGTAACTTACAGCAGTGTTTTTTGTAGAAGAATGCCAATGCAAGGTATTGGGGCTACAGTTTATGACATCTCCCGGGTGCATGGGTTGTATGGGTTTCCCTTTTTCTTGGTAGTGACCATGACCACTTAATACTATTAATTGTTGTCCTTCTTTATGGCTATGCCAGTCTAATTTTGCACCTGCCTCAAAGGTCGCTAATACCACATTATGATTGAATAAATCATTTGCTTGCCCCATAAAATTCAACCAAGCTTTTCCGGTGTGATGCTGGTTAGGTGCCAAAATTCCTTTGGGAATTTCTTGTTGTTGGGCGTTTAAAATAAATCCTAAAAAAAGGAAGGATAAAAGGGTATTTTTCATCCTAAAAACAATTTAATTTAAGGTGCTTAAACGATATTCTTTTGGCGAACAACCTAACTTTTTCTTAAACAAACGACTAAAGTGTTGTGGGTACTTAAACCCTAGTCCATGGGCAATCTCATTGATTGACAGTTTTTGGTTAGCCACCTGTTCCTTGGCTACTTCAATCAACTTATCATGTATGTATTCTTGGGCAGAAAGTCCCTTTTCTTTTCGAACTAAATCACCAAAGTAATTGGACGATAGGTGTACTTTATCCGCAAAATATTGCACCGAGGGTATTCCCCACTCTTGGGGTGCTGTAGAATAAAAGTAATCTTCTAACAAAAGATCAAATTGATTCATTGTTGAATGGTGTGGTAATTCACGAGTTATGAATTGCCTGTCATAGAAACGCATACAGTAGTCCAACAGTAAGGTCAAATTGGAAAGAATCAGTTTTTTACTGTGTTTATCGGTGTTTTGCTCCAATTCAAAATTTAGCTTATCAAGTAAACTAACAATTACTTCTCGCTCTTTGTTTGATAAATGTAAAGCCTCTTTAACGCTGTATGAAAAATAAGAATATTGTGAAATTCCCTTCTCTAGGGCGCTGCCTTTCAGTAAATCTGGATGAAATAACAAGGCATATCCTTTTGGTTTGAAGGCCTCTCCTTTAACCATTCCAACACGTTGGTTGGGGCCAATAAACACCATGGTACCCTCATCAAAATCGTACTGACTACCCCCGTATTTCAACTTGCAATTTGCGTTGTCTTTTAAAAAAATAGCATAGCAGTCAAAATCTAATCCATCCCAAACAGTATTCACACGATTTAGGTCATTATTTAACTGGTAGAAGTTGACTAACCCAATGAGTGGATGCGAAGGCTTCTGATTCCTAAAATTTAAATAGTCTGCAACTTTTTCAATTTTGAAAAACTTTTCCATGAAGTCGATTTATGGTAAATATACTGGTTTCAAGCCACTATTTTTCCACCATTATCCTGCAACGGTAAAAATGGTTATAAAAGCTGTAATTCAGGTTATTCATGCAAATTCAATGGCAGTTATTTTTGTTAAAAATTATCGCATGAATAATTCTCTTTATCCCCTGATTTTAGCCTTTAATGTATTTGCATTGACCTTATGCTCGGCCCAACAAAAAACCTATGATGCTCAAAGCATTGACACCCCTCCTACTATAGATGGTTTTTTGGATGAAGAGGTCTGGAAAAACAGCGCTGTTGGGGGTGATTTTATACAATTCTTTCCTACAGACTCCCTTGCCGCAAAACATCCCACAACATTTCAGTTAGCCTATACAAATACTACACTATATGTAGCCTTCAAAGCCTATTATGAAAATGATGATGTTGTAGTGTCATCGCTTAAACGAGATTTTAGTGCTTTAACAAATGATAATGTTTCTTTACTCTTCGATACGTTTAATGATGGAACCAATGCGTTCTTTTTTGGTGTAACCCCTTATGGTGTTCAACGCGAGGGCTTGGTTTCTGAAGGTGGAAGCGCTTTCAACAACACATGGGATATTAAATGGAAAGCAGAAGCACAACGTTTTGAAAATTATTATACCGTTGAAATTGCCATACCCTTTAGCTCATTAAAGTTCATAGAAGGAACTAGTTCTTGGCGTTTCCGTCCTTATCGCTGGAATTTACAATCCAATGAACAATCTACTTGGGTGCAAGTCCCACAAAATCAATTACTCTCTAGTTTAGCCTATATGGGTAAGTTGAACTTTAGCCAACCACTGGGCAAGTCTAGAACACCATTTGCATTTATTCCCTACATAAACGCTGCAAACGAAAAAGAATATGTACCAGAGAACGCTAGCGCAAGCTTGAAAGCAGGTGCAGATGCTAAAATAGCAGTGAGTGATGGTTTAAATCTAGACATTACCTTAAATCCAGATTTCTCTAACGTAGAGGTTGATGATATTTTCACCAATCTAACACGTTTTGAGTTACGCCTCCCGGAGAAAAGACAGTTCTTTATCGATAATAATGATTTATTTGACGGTTTTGGAAATATTTTCAACGGTGCTCGTCCTTTCTTTTCTAGAAGAATTGGGCTAGCTCAAAACCAAGAAGGGGCACTCATTCAAAATAATATTGTGGCTGGAGCGCGTTTGAGTGGGAAAATAAATGAGAACTGGCGTTTGGGTGTGTTTAGTATTCAGACTGCAAAAGATGCTGAAAATGAAATCTCCGGATATAATAACTTAATGACTTCTGTACAGAAAAAAGTAGGGCAACGCTCTAACATTAGTTTATTTTTAGTGAACAAGCAAGCCACTGAAGAAGACAGTTACAGAACTACAAGTGAGGAATTTAATAGGGTTGTTGGGGTAGATTATAATCTCGCCTCGGCAGACAATGTGGTTCGGGGTCGTTTCTATGTCCATAAATCATTTCAACCGGGCGATAGCGAAGGCAATATTTCAAGTCAGGCAGTGTTCTTTTACAACCCTAGGGATTGGTTTATTGTAACCGATATTGCTTATGTTGATCAAGACTTTAGGGCAGATTTAGGTTTTGTCCCACGGAATGATGTGATTCGATTAGGGCAAGCGATTCAGCGCATTGTTTACCCTAAAAAAACAATTTTTAACACCCATAGGGTTATGTTACTTTTACTAAATGACCATAAACCCTCCGAAAATTACCGAAAAACAGACCACTCCTACAGTATTCGGTATGAAGGAGAGTTAAGAAGCTTAGCCCAAACCAACCTCTTTCTTTCTAAAAATTATGTTTATTTAAGTTTCCCCTTTAATCCTTCGCGTAAAGCTGGAGCAGTCTCGTTGCCAGCACACTCGGCATACCACTACAATCAACTTCAATTTGGGTATCAATCCAACAATACAAAATTGTTTACCTATGGAACTAATTTAACCCTGGGGCAATTCTTCAACGGGTCTATATCATCGGTGTCAACTGATATCAATTATCGTATTCAACCAAAAGCAAATATTGGATTGAACTTTCGTTATGACGGAATAAGGCTACCGCAACCTTACAGCAGTGCGAACCTTTTTCTAATAAGTTCTAGAATTGAGGTAACCTTTAGTAAAAAATTGTTCTGGAACTCATTGGTTCAATACAGAAGTCAGAGCAATAATTTTGGAATTAATTCTAGGTTACAGTGGCGATTCGCTCCCTTGTCTGATCTTTATCTGGTGTACAATGACAATTATTCAACTGTAGATAATTTTCAACCCAATTTTCGTTCATTGAATTTAAAACTCACCTATTGGTTAAACCTCTAATGTATGACCTACACTATTAATGGGTAGCTGCTCCTGCTCCGCTGGGAATTCGAATATTTTCTACAATCGCTTGTACGTCTTCCGGAACCTTATCCGTAAAACGATTAACAATTAAGGAAACAGCAAAATTGACAAGCATGGCAATAGTCCCAAAACCTTCGGGCGAAATTCCAAACCACCAGTCTGCTTTTAATCCCTCAACGGCTGTTTTCCCACCATCAAAGATTCCAAATTTGAATTTTAGCATGTAGAAAAGCATAAGGGAAATGCCAACAATCATACCCGAAATCGCTCCTTCTTTATTCATCTTTTTATAGAAAATCCCAAGAATAATGGCCGGGAAGAAAGAAGCTGCTGCCAAACCAAATGCTAAAGCAACTACAGCTGCCACAAATCCTGGTGGATTAATTCCAAAATACCCGGCAACACACACCGCACCAACAGCAGATAAACGCGCAGCAATTAGTTCTTGCTTTTCGGTAATCTTAGGATTGAAAACATTTTTAATTAAATCATGCGAAACAGAAGAAGAAATAACCAATAAGAGTCCCGCAGCAGTTGATAGCGCCGCTGCCAGACCACCAGCCGCTACCAGTGCTATTACCCATGCCGGTAGGTCAGCGATTTCTGGATTGGCTAAAACCATAATATCACGGTCTACCGTTAACTCATTTAATTGTGCGTCAGCGACATACTTAATAAGTCCATCGGCATTTTTGTCATTAAACGACAATAAACCTGTTTTTTCCCAATTGGAAAACCATTGGGGCATAGAACTGTAGGCTTGCCCACTCACTGTGTTAATTAGGTTGGTGCGAGCAAATACTGCTACTGCTGGTGCGGTGGTGTATAAAATTGCAATGAATAACAAGGCTAAGCCTGCTGATTTTCGCGCGTCACGCACCCGCTTTACGGTAAAGAAACGAACAATAACATGCGGTAAGCCTGCAGTGCCTACCATAAGGGCAAACGTAATGGCAAATACATCTATCATTGATTTTGTTCCTTTGGTATATTCGGCAAAACCAAGTTCTGTTGAAAGTCCGTTTAATTTTTCTAACAAGTAAACATCATCTGTTCCTTTGGCTCCCATCCCTATTTGGGGTATTGGATTGCCTGTCATTTGAATGGAAATAAAAATTGCAGGAACCATAAAAGCAAAAATCAACACACAATATTGTGCTACTTGTGTGTATGTAATTCCTTTCATTCCACCCAAGACAGCATAGAACAAAACGATAATCATTCCAATAATAACTCCCGTATTGATATCAACTTCGAGAAAACGAGAAAATACCACTCCAACACCTCGCATTTGTCCAGCGACATAGGTAAAGGAAACCAACAAAGCACAGAGAACGGCAACAATACGCGCTGTTTTAGAATAATAGCGTTCCCCGATGAAGTCTGGAACGGTAAATTTTCCAAATTTTCTAAGGTATGGTGCCAAGAGGAGTGCCAGCAGCACATAACCCCCAGTCCAACCCATAAGGTACACAGCACCATCATAACCCATAAAAGAAATGAGTCCAGCCATTGAAATGAATGACGCTGCCGACATCCAATCTGCTGCAGTTGCCATACCGTTGGCTAAAGGAGAAACTCCCCCTCCTGCAACATAAAATTCTTTTGTAGACCCAGCACGCGACCAAATCGCAATTCCAATATAAAGGGCAAATGTTATTCCAACGAGACTATAAGTCCATATTTGTACTGACATACTTATTTTTTGAAATGATTAATCTTTGTCAAACCCGTACTTGCTATCAAGCTTATTCATTAATCGAACATAAACGAATATGAGCAGCACGAAAACATAAATTGAACCTTGTTGAGCAAACCAAAATCCCAATGGAAAACCGCCAACATGAAACGCATCTAAGCTTGAACGGAAAACAATCCCAGCTCCGTAAGAAACAGAAAACCAAATGGACAATAGGATAATCAGGTACTTTAAATTTTCTTTCCAATACTGTTTTGCCTTCGCTTTGTTCATATAGCGTTTATTAATTGTTACAACTTATTCTTTGTCTCCAAGTTAACATTAAAATATTAAGCACGAAGAAATTGAATTAATCCTAGTTGTAAAAAATCATAAATTAAATAATCGTTTGATATATAGCCGATTTGTGTTATTTTTGTACGCTATATTTTTTGAATGAAAAAGGGAAAATTTATTTACGCCGTGTCGCTGCTGTTGTTTTCTGTATCAGTGACCCAAATTTTACCCCTTAATTTATTGGAGATAGACACAACAAAATTAGCTGTTGTTGAATTTGATTTTGACATAGAGACTGAAACAGAATCAGAAAAAGAATCAGAAGACCAAAAAGAATCGGAAGATCAAAAAGATAAAATTACTACCTCATTATTTTCTTATAAGATGAGTGACAGTAATGATCTTCGTATTATCCGTTGTTCAGACGTTTTATTAAAAAAACCGCTGAGCTCAATCGTTCTCCCTCCTCCAGAACACCTTTCCTAGTCTAGCCCCCCTAAATCTCTTTTATTTTTTTAAACGCATGATGCAACTTGCATCACTAACTATATTATTATGATAAAAAATAACCCCATAGAAAATTTAAAATCAGATTTTCCCGCTAGTATTGTTGTCTTTTTTGTTGCTATCCCGCTTTGTTTGGGTATAGCCTTGGCCAGTGGGGCACCCCTCTTTTCAGGTCTAATCGCAGGAATCATTGGTGGAATTGTTGTTGGTTCTATTAGCGGATCTCAAATTGGCGTAAGCGGTCCAGCAGCAGGACTTGCTGCTATTGTATTAACTGCCATTACTAGCTTAGGAGGTTTTGAAAACTTTCTAGTAGCTGTAGTACTTGGTGGTATAATCCAGTTAATTTTTGGTATCGCCCGTGCGGGAGTTATTGGGTACTATTTCCCTTCTTCTGTTATCAAAGGAATGCTTACCGGTATCGGATTGATTATTATCTTAAAACAAATTCCTTATTTCTTTGGTCGAGACACCTCTATTGCTGGAGGTTTTATGGAGCAGATAAGTTATGGTTCTACTGCCATTGCATTGGTCAGTATGGCCATACTATTGCTTTGGGAAACTGTACTCACTAAAAAAGCAAAAATCTTCCAACTCATTCAAGGACCATTGGTAGCAGTTTTGGTTGGTATTCTTTACTCAGTCTCTACTCAAGGCGACGCTACTTGGGGAATTGACAGCAAACAATTGGTTAGTGTACCTACCGATATTGCAAGCTTGAATTTTATCACTACCCCTAACTTTGCGGCAATTACCGACATTAATGTTTGGGTCATTGCGTTCACCATTGCCTTGGTTGCTAGTCTAGAAACCTTGCTATGTGTTGAAGCTACCGATAAGATTGATCCCGAAAAAAGAGTAACCCCAAAAAACAGAGAACTTATTGCACAAGGTGTAGGAAATGTGTTGTCTGGAATGATTGGTGGCTTACCTGTTACCCAAGTAATTGTTAGAAGTTCTGCGAACATACAATCTGGTGGAAAAACAAAAATGGCAGCAATTATTCACGGGATTTTACTTCTTGGGTCTGTAGTTACTATTCCTGTGCTTTTAAATAAAATTCCACTCTCTGTATTGGCAGCAATTCTCTTGATCGTTGGTTATAAATTGGCTAAGCCAGCACTGTTTAAAAGCATGTATCAATTAGGATGGAAACAATTCGTTCCTTTTGTGGTGACCATTGCAGGTATCATTTTTACCGATCTTCTTGTAGGTATCGGTCTAGGTTTAGTGGTGGGTATTTTTTATGTGCTTTATGACAGTTATAAAAATTCTCATTCCATGATTCACCATGAAGTAGGAGGTGGGAAAGAAATCGTAAAAATGGAACTCGCTGAGGAAGTTACATTCATTAACAAAGCACCAATTTCTTATGAATTAGAAAGTTTACCCGAAAATTCAGAATTAGAAATTGATGTTACCAAGACAAAATTCTTGGACAATGACATTATAGAGATTATTGACGATTTCTTAGAAAGCAGCGAAGAAAAGCAAATCAAAACACGCTTAGTTAGCGAAAAAGGTACTACTGAAAATCCCAAAAATATTTCAGCACTACTAGAGCTTCAAAAAGCGAGTTAATTTTATTTAAGTTAACACAATTAAAAAGCGGCTTAGGCCGCTTTTTTTATGCTTTTGGTGGATTTCCTGCTTTTCTCAAAAGAGAAATAACGCCAGCTTTATTTAGAAAAAAGTTAAGCGAAAATTCTGTAGCTTTAAGGAAATGATTAATACCATGAAAAAAAACTATTTAATTCTATTTACATTATTCGCAACAAGTGTACTATCTGCACAACAATACGAATACAAAATTTTTACCGTTGTTGAATCTGTTGTACCCAACGGTCTTGGGCGTTCTCGCATGATAGCTGAAACAGAAGCAGTTGATTATAAAAGTGCAACCACTATTCGCTATGAAGATGGCAAAAACAAAAGCGATAAAAAAAGAAGCGAAATCAGAACAAAAGCGTTTGAAGAAACCAAGCTTTTGAATTTTTATAATCTCGGTGGAATTCGCTTCAACAATATCGCGACAAATGACGCTATGGTTACTGCAAAGCTTAACGATCTAGCCAGTCAAGGTTGGGAATTAGCTTTTGTTAGTGGAGGTGTAGAGTCTTCTGGAGACAAAGACAAGCAAGGCGTCTATGCAACGCGTTATATATTAAGAAAAACGGTTAATTAAATCACACGACATTTTTATAACCAAACAACCTAGGGTTCACCCCTAGGTTGTTTTATTCTATTCTTTCCTCTCAAACACCTTTAAAACAAGGAAAAGCTAATTGTGAATTTTATGTTGGTATCTTTACTAAATCAAGCGAAGTAGAAAAGTTTTACCCTTCTTTTTTTACTAAATTTATAGCAATAAAAACAAGACTATGAGCAATCCAATATTTGAACAATTACAACAAAAAGCAAACGAGGCCGAGGCAATTGGCGGAACATTAAAATTTGTCATTGATGACCTAGTGGTTTTTGTTGATGGCACAGGAAATAGCAACGTTGTTTCTCAAAGCGATGAAGAAGCCGACTGTACCATTACTACCTCTGCAGACACTTTAATGGAGTTGCAAAGTGGTGATCTCAATCCCATGATGGCCGTAATGGGAGGAAAAGTGAAAATTGGCGGTGACATGGGACTTGCAATGAAAGTGCAATCCTTAATGAGTTAATTTATTTTAATGATATGAAAACCACTCTTTTTAATGCAATAAGGGTGGTTTGTTTTCGTTAATATATAAATAGTTACACACTATATATATGTTGAAGATTACAGGTTTATTACGAAAATTTGGACTGATATTAATCACCCTAGGAATCTCTACCCTTTTTCAAAAGGAAGAAATAAACCTAAAGGAGCTTCACCAATACCACCTGAACAACAGTCCTTACCAGTCTACAAAGCATCTCGGAAAAATAGAGCGCTTTAATCAGGGCTTATCCCCAGACCGTTACCACGAAGAGATTTATGAACTGACCATGGACCCCACTACAGGGGAACCTAACTATGTAAACAAGCAAAAAATACAGCGTCAAATTGAAGAATCGTTTCAATTTAAAATAGGTGCAGTCCCCGGGCAAGACACTACCACCCCATGGTACACCATTGGTCCCAACAACCACGCTGGTAGAACACGTGCCGCTATTTTTGATTTGGCCGATGCGCCAAACTATGACCGCGTAATTGCCGGTGGAGTTAGTGGAGGCCTATGGCAAAACACCAACATTGATAACGCCTCACAGCAGTGGACACAAATTACAGGAGTACCCGGTAACCTAGCCGTTTCTGTGATTGTACAAGACCCTACTGATACAAACATTATTTATGCCGGTACAGGAGAATCTTATACTTCTGGAGATGTAGCAGGAAACGGAATCTACAAGTCAACCAATGGAGGTGCTAACTGGACCCTAGTATTTGGAAGTTCATCTGGAATAGCTACTACCACCTTCAACACAGGAAATAACATCTATGAAGTAGAAGGGTATTTTTATGTCAACGACCTCGAGTTGTGGGATCATGACAATAACCCCGCTACACAAGAACACCTTTATGCTGCTCTAGGGTTTAGCTTCCATAGTAAAATGAAAAGCACTTGGCTAGATCTTTTTGATTTTGGCCTTTACCGCTCTACAGACGGAGGTACATCTTGGAGCCTAGTCAACATTAACCACCACGTAAATACAAGCGTTCGTGAACAATTTAATGACATAGACGTTCAAGCAGCCTCTAACCGTTTGTGGCTCGCTACCACCAACTCATACAACGGCACCCAAGGAGGTAACTTTTACTTTGCAGAACCCGACGGTAGCTCAACAATAACTAGAGTTAGCCCTACTTGGACCACTACCCCAACCAATGTGAGTAGAACCGAAATAGCGCCCAGTGCTACCGACACCAACACCCACTATATTTTAATGAGTTCTGGCAATCCGCGCCAAGCCGACTTATTTAAAACAACCGATAATTTTGCTACCATAACAGCCCTACCCGAGCCAAATGATGCAGACACCTCAATAACTTCAACAGATTTTACACGAAACCAATCGTTCTATGATTTAGAGATTGAAGTAGACCCTAACGATGATGATATTGTTTATGCCGGAGGTATTAACTGGCACCGCAGTAGTGACGGAGGACAAAACTGGGAACAAATTTCAAAATGGTCCAACAACCCAAACATGAATACCCTCAACGTCTCAGAGGTTCATGCCGACCAACACGGGCTATATTTCCGACCAAATGACTCCAACCAAGCCATAGTAGTTAATGACGGAGGTTTAGCTTACTGTAGTGATCTAGCTACCGCTTCAAACACACTAAATTTTACCGAAATGGAGGGGAATTTTGTCACCACACAATTCTATCGTGTGGCACAAACACCACCTGATTTTCCTGGAACAGACATGGTTTTTGGGGGAACACAAGACAATGGTACCTACCGTTTAGATAACCCACAAACCAATACCGTAGCCGGAAACACCGTAACAGGCGGTGATGGTGCTGCTACCTTTTTTGATCAAGTGGGTGGCGATTATATGATATCCAACTATGTCTACAACAATTCCATTTACCGCGTGACCTATGACGGAAGCGGAAACGTTTCAGGACAAGGAGAACTACTCACCTCAATACCAGATAGCGAAGGAAGTTTTATTAACCCTGCAGCTTTAGATTCCTACAACGACGTTTATTATTCCAATGCCGGAAGCGGTGGAGGTTCAGACGCCAAAAACGGTAAAGTTCGTGTGATCACAGGAGTAGACGGTTCAAGTCCGGCTACCTTCTTGTTGGACGCTGTTCCCTCTGCCGGTACCAACTATGTTACAGCACTAGAAGTCTCTAGACACACCACCAATACCAGTTTACTGTATGTTGGAATGCGTAACGGAGAAGTAATTAAAATTACCAATGCTGATAGCAATGGAAGTGAAACCAGAACAACCATTTACAACGTTGCTGGTAGTGTATCAGACATTCACATTGGAGAAACTGACAATGATATTTATGTGACCTACTACAACTACGGAATGAATGGAAACATAGTCTATTCTAGTGATGGAGGTACTACCTTTACCAGTAAAGAAGGAGACCTGCCCGACATTCCTGTCTTCTCTATATTACACAACCCCTACGAGGCTGAAGAAGCCATCGTTGGAACAGAGCTTGGGGTATGGAAAACACTAAACTTTAGTAGTGCTAATCCCAACTGGTCTGTAGCCGATGAAGGTATGAGTGACGTTGCTGTTCACGACATGGTCTTTAGAGGAACATCATCTACCGACAATCGTGTGGTTGCAGGAACCTACGGACGAGGTATATATGTAGGCTCATTTAGTGCCAATACCAACCCACCAGTAACAAATACAGACAGCATTACCTTAGCCGAAGGGGGGACCGCTACCACAACCAGCAACGGAGCCACCTCCGTACTAACCAATGATACCGATGCTGATGGAGACAGCTTATCTGCTGACCTACAAAGCAATCCGGTTAACGCTGCAGGAGCAGGATTTACCGTCTTTTCTTCAACAGGTACATTTACCTATACCCATGACGGTTCTGAAACCACTACAGACAGTTTCACCTATAGAGCTTATGACGGAACACAGTATGGATCTACTGTTACCGTAACCATAAACATTACCCCAGTGAATGACTGTCCAACAGTGGCCAACCCTATTGCCGATTTTACAGCAATGGAAGATGATCCAGATGATGTGTTCGATTTGTCCAACCTTTTTGCAGATGCAGAAAATGATGTGCTCAACATTACCTCTGTCAACAATGCCAATACAGGATTACTTACAGCAACACTAAACACCAATACCCTCACGCTAGACTACATCGACAATCAAACAGGAGTAGCCACCATCACCATTATTGTTTCTGACGGTAGTTGTACCACTACCCAAGAAGTTTTTGTGGTAACCGTGGTGCCGCAAAATGACCCACCTGTGGCGAATGTCGATACCATTCAGGTTGATGAAGGTGGAACAGTCACAACCACAACAGCCAATGCCACATCAGTCCTATCCAACGATACAGATTTGGAAAATGATGCATTGACCGCTACTTTAATAACGCCACCACAACACGGAACATTAAGCTTACAAACAAGTGGTACATTCACCTATGTTCACGACGGATCTGAAACCGCTACCGATAGCTTTATATATGAAGTTAGTGACGGACTCTCTACCGTTCAAGCCACTGCAACCATCTCCATAAATCGAGTAAATGACTGCCCCACCGTTGCATCTCCTATTGCAGATATTACCGTGAATGAAGACGCACCAGACAACGTTATTGATGTTTCTACAATCTTTAACGATTCTGATACACTACCTGCGCCAAACACCCTAAGCTATACCGTAACCCACACCAACGCAAGCTTGGCCACCGTAACACTCAATACAGCTACATTAACCATTGATTATATTGACGATCAAACAGGAAGTATGGTTGTCACCGTTACAGTAGATGATAACGCAGGATGTAACACCACCGTTGATAGCTTTAATATTACAGTAAATGCGGTAAATGATCCACCCACTACCGTAACAGATACCTTGGCGGTAGATGAAGGGGGTACAGTTACAGTTACTACAGCAACCACTAGTTCATTACTTGCGAATGATACAGACTCAGACGGGCCTAATCCAATTAGTATGCAATTGGTGAGCACACCGCAGTTTGGTACACTTGCTTGGTCAGGAACTGGAACCTTTACCTATGTGCACGACGGTTCTGAAACAACTACTGACAGCTTTAGTTACAATGCTTATGACGGACAGGATCAAGGAAATGTGGTAGTAGTCAACATCAACATCAACCCTGTGAATGATTGTCCTCAAAACACCAACACCTATTCCAATACCATTACAGAAGATTCTGCCGGTTATACCTTAAATATTGGAAGTGTGGATACAACAGATCCAGACAACACATACCCACTCGTCTCTTATACAGTAACCTACACAAATGCCAGCTTAGCTACAGTAACGTTTGACCCTAGTGTTGGCGATCCTTCTTTTGCTCCTAAACTCAATCAAAACGGAACAATGACAGGTACCGTGACAATAAACGATGGAGATCCAGCCTGTTCCTTAGAAGTACCTTTTGAACTTATTGTAACTCCTGTGAATGACTGCCCTGTGGTGGATAATTTTATTGTAGATGTAACCGCCAATGAAGATGCCCCCGATATGTGGATCGACATTCAAAATACATTTTCTGATGTAGAAAGCGCCACCTTGAATTACACCGTATCTTCTAATGATAACACCCTAGTAGTACCTAGTGTGACTGCCACAGCCATAGTTCTTGATTTTCAAGACGATGCTTTTGGTAACGCCTCCATTGTAATTACAGCAGATGATGGTGATACAAACTGTACAACAGATGATCTGTTCACTGTATCTGTTGCTTCAATTAATGATGGCCCTACCACAAACCCAGATGCGATAAGCGTTGTAAATGCTGGTTCAATCTCTGTATTGAATGACGGGGTAACCACCTCAGTCTTAGACAATGATGTAGACCCTGAAGGCAATGCGTTAACAGCACAACTAATTACAGGACCTGTAAACGGAACATTAACCCTTAATGCAAACGGTACCTTTGGTTACCAGCACGATGGTTCTGCAACAACTACCGATGTTTTCTATTATCGTGCTAGTGATGGCTTCATCAATGGAAATACGACTAGTGTAACCATCTACATTAACAATCCTCCGGTTGCAGTCACCGATACAATTTTTGTTATGGAAGCAGGAACTGCATCCACTACATCAGATGGAAGCACATCACTTCTGGCCAATGACACCGATGCTGATGGTGATGCGCTAACAGCTGCTTTAGCAACAAATCCGCAGTACGGAACCATAACAATAAACCCCAATGGAACGTTTAATTATGTTCATAACGGGGCAAGCATATCATCCGATAACTTTACCTATACCGCCAATGATGGAAAAGTGACTGGTGCACCTGTTACAGTAAGTATAGTGGTAACGGGAACAAATGATCCACCAATTGCTGCTAATGATGTAATTATTGTTCCTTTAAA
>WTJU01000040.1:0-10793 GCA_011526285.1 Candidatus Arcticimaribacter sp. | reverse complement strand
TTTACCTATACAGATGCACTTTGTAAAACAGTGCGTGTATATGTTCCTAAACGAAAAGCTTATTCTTTCTGTCATCTAGACGGTAGTATTATACTAAATGCAGGAACGTACACGCTAATTACTTCGACGAACTGTAATTAATCAGCACCCCATTTGCGTCATAGCGCTTTATGGGTGAAGTGAGTTGACCGTCTTTAAATACTAAATATTCTTTGGGATTTCCGTTGGGATAAAATTTTTCCCATACACCGTGGCGTTCTCCTTTAGAATTAAAATGGAAGTGGTGTTGCACCTTACCGTCTTTGTAATACAAATAGTTATCTCCTTTAATTTTGTCAAAATCATAGGTCAATTGTTCTTTCAGTTGACCAGAGGCATAATAAACACTATACTTCCCATGTTTTTTCCCGTTTAAATAATTTAAACGCAAACGCAGTTTACCATTCAAATGATATTCCTCAAAGAGACCACTTAATTTGCTGTTGCGGTAGGTTTCTTTTCGAATGAGCTGATTGTCTTCATTGTAAAATAAAGCAGGGCCTTCTAGCATCCCTTCTACAATTGTGTATTTTGCCTTTAGCGTTCCTTTTTCATTGATAACGGCAAATCCTTCAAAAGGTTCTTCATTATAGGTGTAGACAACCAAACCAGCATTGCGTTGCTTTTCCAGTTCGTTCATTGAACGCTGTTCAGGTCCGCAAGAAGTCATTAGGGTAAACCCTATTGACAAGAGTAAACCAATGTTTTCTGGTTTCATAAAATCAAACTAGTTGTTTAATGCAGAGAGATCGCCACAACCGTGTCCTTGGAAAGGAAGTGAAGCCAACTGAAAAGTGTACTGTAAACTAATCGTAAATGTCTCTCCTTCTTCATTGGTCTCTTCAACGCTTTCCGTTAAGACCATGTTTGCATCATCTAGAGATTGTATGCTTATACGCTGATCTGTTTCGGCAAAGCTATCTTCATCTTCGGCTACATCAAAAACGGTGTAAGGTGCAGTAGTATCAGTTCTCCAACGCCAAACACCTTGATCTGTAGAAATCAATTGAGCAGATACATCGTAAAAACTAAACAAGTACGTACCGTAACCACTAATGAGTAATGTAGTTGTTACTGCTTGCGGACAATCCTGACTAAATGCTCCTGTGGCTTCATCAAAACAACGATCGTAGTAATCATCTTCAAAGAATCGGCAAATCACTTCTTCATCCGTTTCTCCCTCGGGAAGACTTGCCATTACGCTTAGCAGTCTCCATTCTTTCTGAATGAGTTCATGGTTTGAGTTTGCTGGTGCATTTGGTTCAAGTTCAGGTTCCTTATCTCCGCCTAAATCAACAGACGTTCCTGTTAAACAAAAACCAGCGGTTGAAGGGCCATACTGTAATCGGAAACTCACTTCAGTTTCTGTCAATACAATTTCATCAAGGGTGGCAACAGTACCTGTTTCAGGGAATGTACTTGTACGTGTGTATTCTTCATCCATGAAAACGATTTTCGACACTTCTTGCTCGCCTTCGCTTTCTACAAATAAGATGTCATATACCCCGCGATAAATTTTAGTTGTAGTTTCATTATTTTCTGTCTCTACACTCACCACAAAGAGGTACGAACGATCCTCAAAGAATTCAATTTCATTTAATGAACATTCTGCAGGAGTAGCGCCCTTGCTCGTCAATCCTGAGGTTAATGGAGGTCTAATTTTCCATTTTCCAACAAGATTAATTTCTAATTCTTCTTGCTGTTCTTCAACAGATAAGTGAGGGTCAATTCCCGATTGATTCCCACAAGAGAATAGAATTAATGTTCCAAAGGCCAACAAGAGTTTAGAAAATAATTTCATGCTACATATTTTTATCCATTAAAAATACAAACAAAGAAGGTGCCAATTGGAAAGATTTTGGGGCAATAAAGCAAAATTAACTAAACATCGCAAAGTGCAACTGCCTTACGAAGCGATAATGTGGGGTCTTTTCGGGTAGGAATAAATTCTTGTGCTACATAACCTTTATACCCTGTTGCTACGATTGCTTTCATTATGGCAGGATAAAACAATTCTTGATTTTCTTCAATTTCGTGTCTCCCGGGCACCCCTGCTGTGTGGTAATGACCAAAATACTGATGATTCTCTTTTATTGTTCGAATAATATCCCCCTCCTCAATTTGCATGTGATAGATATCATAAAGCAATTTAAAGTTTGGAGAGTTGAGACGTTTACACAACTCAATTCCCCATTGGGTATTGTCACACATATAGTCGGGGTGATCTACTTTTGAGTTGAATAACTCCATTTGTAGCACCACACCTTTTTCTTCGGCCAGTGGGAGTAATTTTTGGAGTCCTTCAACACAATTTTGCAGACCAGTTTCGTCGTCCATTCCATTGCGATTTCCAGAAAAACAAATGAGATTGGTGTATCCGGCCTTGGCTACAAGTTCTATTTGTTTTGTGTAGTTTTTAATGAGTTGAGCATGGTATTTTTTGTGATTAAACCCCTCGGTTAAACTCAGCTCAGCTCCATTACACATTGTTGAAATGAGTCCGTGTTTCTTTAGTGTTGGCCAGCCCTCCGGACCAATTAAATCTATCCCTACCAAACCAATGTCTTTCGCTAGGCGACATAATTCTTCTAAGCTCAAATCGGGATAACACCACGAGCATACAGAATGATTGATGTTTCCTTTTAAGTTATTGGCGGTTAAAGTTTCTTGATTTACTGTAGTTGCAAGCGGAACAAAAGCTGCTGAAGCTCCCATGGCAACTGTCTTGACTGCATCTCTACGATTCATGTTTGATTTTTTTATGGCGTTAAGTATTAGCGAACATTGGAACGAATAACCAAGGCGTGTAAGGCTTTTTGGGAAATGCGTTTCAAGTACACCCCAAATTTTTCTTTTTTCCCAAAGTAAGTTTCCCATGCATGGGTGTCTAGTGCGCGAATTGCTTTGCGGCAAAAGGCGCCAACTTCTAAGCCGTTTTTGGTCGCAGGATCGTCATGGCCCAGACAGGTACCATCACCTGTTAAAGCGTTTATGGTAACATTGGTTTGAACAAATCCTGGGCAGAGTAAACTCACCTTAATATTATCTTGGTGATGTTCCATCCGCAAAGCGTCAAAGAAACCGTGCAAAGCGTGTTTAGCCCCAGCATAGCCAGATCTAAAAGGCGAAGCATATTTCCCCATAACACTGGTAATAACAGCATAGTGTCCTTTTTTCTGCCCAACAAAATACGGTAAGAGCGCCTTGGAGAGGGCTATTGTGCCCAGGTAATTAATGTCCATCAATTGCTTGTAAACCTTAAAATCTGTTTCTGCGATTAACGAACGCTGACTTACCCCTCCGTTATTGATGAGCAAGTCAATACGATCAAAACAGGTTAAAGCTTGCGCTACTTTGTCGGGCAAGGCCTCAAAGTCGGTCAAATCTAGAGGTAAAATGGCTATATTTTCTGGGTGGGGACATAAGGCTTTTACGCGTTCCAATTCTTTTTCTCTACGCGCAGAAAGGATTAACCTGTTCCCTCTTTGTGCATATTGTTTGGCTAGCTCCTCACCTATTCCAGAGGAAGCTCCTGTTATCCAAATAACATCTTTCATCTAAACTATTTTAATTCCCACCCTTTACGGTAGTCACGTCCTACAAACTGATCGGCTTCTTCTAAATTTGTAATTCTCATTGCATTGCCATCCCACAGTAATTTTTTTCTTCCGTAGTAATCGTGTCCTCGTCTGGCCTTTTTTCGAAGCATGTAGGAACGAATGGCGATGTTCCCCATCAAGACAGTTTCGGTTAAAGGACCAGAATAATCAAAGGAAGAGGTCAAAGCCTTGTGCTCTGCACTGTCAAATCCAGCCTTAATAGCATCTATCCATTTTCTGTGGTGACCGTGCTCTGCTTCCTCCTGCTTGGGCTGATCGTAGGTTACCACAGCTTCACCCTTCTTGTATAGCCTAGGATTATACCCATATACTCCCGTGGTTATGATTCCTTTTTCACCAATCATCATCACACCATTATTGCTGCCCGGATCACCTAAAAAGTCTTCTGCTGGAATTAAATCAGGGTGTGCTGGGCGTATTCCACCATCCGACCATTCTAAGCGAATGGGTGATGCGTTGATTTCGGTTTCATCAAAATTAATGGTCACAAAAGAGGAAGGCGGACAACCTTCGGGTAAATGTTCAGGAGTCCACATTTGGCGATAAACACTGCCCACACTACATTCAACTGCTGTAGGGTATTTTAAGCCTAAAGCGCGGAAAGGGATATCGATTAAATGACAGCCCATGTCTCCCAATGCTCCGGTTCCATATTCCCACCATCCGCGCCAATTGAATGGGTGCATGGCAGAGCTATACGGTGTTTTTTTTGCTGGTCCTAACCACAAATCCCAAGCCAAGCCTTCTGGTAAGTTTTCGGGATCTGGTTTGGGTAATGGGATACCTTGTGGCCATACGGGTCTGTTGGTCCATACCTTAACGGTATGCACAGCACCAATTTCATCATTATTTATCCATTCTTGCACTTGAAGTTGAGCCGGATTAGAAGCACCTTGGTTACCCATTTGGGTAACTATTTTTTTTGCACGCGCGGTTTCGGTAAGTAAACGTGCTTCTTTAATATTATGCGTCAATGGCTTTTGAACATACACATGAACACCTCTATTCATAGCTGCCATGGCAATATTTGCATGCGTATGGTCGGGGGTAGAGATGGTGACTGCATCTAAATCTTTCTCTTGCTCTAAAAGCTGACGAAAATCATTGTAAAAGTTTGCCTTAGAAAAGCGTTCACGTGCAGAAGTCACACCGTGTTTTCCAAAAGAGTCAATATCGCAAAGAGCAACTACGCGTTCTCTCCCACCTACCGATGCGTTAATTATGTCTGGTTGGCCTTTTCCGCCACAACCAATAGAGGCAATGTTGAGTTGGTCGCTCGGGGCTGTATACCCTGTACCTCCCAGCACATGTCTCGGGACAATCATTATGGAAGAGGCCAAAAGACCTTTCTTCAAAAAATCTCTTCGTGAATTATTTGGTGGACTATTTTTCTTCATTTGCTCAAGGTTTATCCCTTAAAGCTAAGAAAAAAAGATTAGTCTACGGGCTTACAAAGCTACCATTCCACAGCTCTTCTGTTCGAGTAAATACAGCTCTTTGGTGGTTGGGACGTTTTAAACGCAAATAGTCAATCTGTTGTGCTTTAAAGGTCAAAACAGTAAAATGATTTTCTGTAGTGTAGTCAAGTTGATCCATACCCTTTAAAGGTGTACCGGGAGGTACGGCAGTGGTGTAATCTTTTTGCGCTCCTTCGTGTTGTTGGGAAAACAATAAAGCATCAGCTTGTTGTTCTACACACTCCGCCTGCACGCGAATTTGCATTAGTTTTCGATGATCGTAAAAGAGTAGTTCAGCCTTATTATTTTTTTCTAATGCTGCTATTTTGGGGGTACGTGCGTCGGTGTAAACCTTAAACTGATAGTTGGCTGCATCAAAATGACGCAATACCACTATCCTCGCTTCGGGCAAGCCTTCAGGACTAACAGTAGAAAGGGTAAAATAACGAAAGGGATGGTTTTTCTTGGTTTTGGTTTTTATCCATTCCGTTTGGCAATCGCGTAAAATTTTATCGAGCATCTTCTCGTAATTTACTTCGGTAGGCCACTACACGGTCTTGGGCATTTTTCTCAATATCCTTCCAGAATAAATTGATATCAGCAAAATGATAACTTTTAACAAAAGACAAGAAAAAACGTTTTGGAATTTTAGGAACTGTAGACCATATCATTCCGTCTATTCGTTCAATACTTAAGGCTTTGGGGTATATTTTTCCATCGGCATTCAATACACCCAAGTGCAATGAAGCATCGGTTTTGTCGCTAGCATCCCATGTTATCGGATTGGATGTAGTGCCCCCTTTATACCATTTATCATAATTGGATGGATAATGGTTACGTTTATACGTGTTCCAGCTCACATAACCCCCCGTAGCTAATGGGGTTTCCATTTTCTTTAGGCTTTTAAAATCTTGATCGGTGTATTTTATCCCTGGCACATAGGCTGCAACCAATTGTTTTTGCAAAGGTGTACCGTCAAAAAATTCTTGCAAAAGCATCCCACACATAATACTACCTTGACTGTGTGAAGCTATAATTATGGGGCGACCATTATTGTAATGCTCAAGGTAATATTGAAACGCTGCTTTAACATCACTATACGCTAGAGTGCGCGACTTTTCCTCTTCTTTGTTATGCGGTGAAACATAGATTTTATAGTGCGATTGACGGTAAAAAGGAACGTACAAATTACCTGCTGCCGCAAACGCTGAAGCTTGGTATTTAACAGATTGATTGATGACATTTTCGCGAAGATCCTCACGATGAATGTCTGCATTCCATGCAGGGTCCTTTTTATCTGTAAACAAGGTGGGGTAAACAAAAAAAACGTCTGTGTCTTTTTCTTCAAATGCTCCTGTAATAGCGGTTAAAGCATCTGGGTATTGATTGGGCAAAACAGCCCAATAACGCTCGTCGGCATAGTTTGGAGAACCGGGTAAAGGTGTTGCTTCAAATGAGGCAGTTGTGTAGGTTGTTTTACACGCACTAAATAAAAGTACCGCCAAAAGCGGGAGGATACTGTATTTCAATTTTTTTTGTTTTAAAGATACATCAAAAAAGCGTGAACACTAAACGCTACCAAATGCAGCTGTTCGTTGCTTTACAAAATGTCAAAATTGATTACCTTTAAAAGCAAAACAAACCGCCATGAATAAATATGCATTTCTACTAATTGCCTGCCTAGGCCTAACTTTAATGGGTTGTGCAGATAACAAAAAGGAAACTCACAAAGAGATTAGTATAGAAAAGAAAAAAATCAATGACACGCTTGTACGTGCAACGGTTACTACAAAATATACCACGGGAGATGAAGTTAAGGAAGATGTTCAAGTAATTGAAGGAACTCCTGGCGAGGTTAATAGTCAATTAGAAGTCTACAAAAAGGAGATTTTAATGCAACATGGGGAAGAACCACATGCAGCGCACAAAACAGAAACGACAACGGTCAAAAAATTACAGTTTGCACTAAATCCTAAAAGCGGAAGCAATGCCAATGGTAGCGTAATGTTCACAGAACAAAATGGAAAAGTAACCCTAGAGGCGCATATTAACGGACTCACACCGGGAACACATGCCATTCACGTGCATCAGAAAGCGGATTGCTCTTCAGAAGACGGGAAATCTAGCGGTGGGCATTGGAATCCAACGTTTGAACCTCATGGAGCTTGGGGAAGTGATACTGGCTATCACCGTGGAGATATTGGAAACTTTAATGCTGATGACACTGGACACGGTATGATTACTTTCTCAACCGATTTGTGGTGCTTGGGCTGTGAAGACGAGACAAAAGACCTACTGGGGAAAGCTATAATTGTTCACCAAGGTGAAGATGATCTTAGTTCACAACCTTCTGGAGCAGCTGGTGCTCGTGTAAGTTGTGCCGGAATTATTCAGTAATTTTTATTACCACCCCCAATGATGTCACCTCCAAAAAACGAATCTGAATTTGTCGTTTTACTGGAACAACATCAAAATATTATACATAAAATTTGTCGGCTTTACACCAACAACGAGGTAGAGCATGAAGACTTATTTCAAGAAATTTCAATACAACTTTGGCGTTCTTACGATCGATTTGAAGGAAAATCGAAGTTTTCTACGTGGATGTACCGTGTAGGGCTTAACACAGCCATTACCCTCTACCGAAAAGAAAAGAAACGCCTAAACACCCAACCTCTTAACGATCAGTTTACCTCGATTCAACAGGAAGATTACAATCCAAAAGTTGATGAGCATTTGGAATGGTTATATCAAAAAATAAATCATTTTTCTGAAATTGATAAAGCATTGGTTTTATTGTATTTGGAAAACAAACGTTACGATGAAATCGCAGAAACGCTGGGTATTTCGGCAGTTAACGCACGTGTTAAAATGAACCGAATCAAAGAACGACTAAAGAAAATGTTAGGATGAAAGATTTGAAGCAGCTCAAAGAAAAATGGGCACAGCAAAATTTCGAAAAACAGTACTCAAAAGAAGAACTGAACGGTTTTTTAAGAAAAAAATCGACCTACTCAATTAAATGGATATTCTACCTGAGTATTGCAGAATTTCTTGTTTATATGGGACTACCGCTATTCTCTCCCAATTACATTGAATCTTTTGCGTATTATAAATCACTCCAACTGTTTGGTTTCAGTATTTTCATAACCATCACCGGCTATATTCTTCTCCTCTATTTTATGTGGCGCTTTTTTAAAAACTACCGTAAAATCACCGTTACTTCTTCTGTAAAAGAACACCTTAGCACCATACTGTCTACCCGTAGGGCGGTCAACCAATATTTTTATGCCAATGTTGGCTTATTATTGATTTTTACTCTTGTCGTTTTTGTACGTGCGTTTCAAATGGACAGCAGCTTAATTGGTCTAGAACAAGAAGATATTTCTTTTCTAGTTATCTGTTTTGTAATTGGAATTGTAGTGGCTTTAGTGCTTGGATTGTATGGACTCCTCTACTACTTTGTGTATGGTCGTTTTTTAAAACCACTGAAAAGAAACGAAAAAGAATTGCGCCAGCTAAATCAGTAATGATTTACCACTCTCTTTGTTTGTTTAACACCTCTTGTTCTTCAATTTCTTCTGGTGTCATCACTTTTAGAAAAGAGGGGTGTTGTTCAATGGCATACTCCAACTGTTCTATGATTTCTTCCATAGAATCATTTTCATAATCTATTTCTAAGGGCGCTTTAATGACCATAGATTGTAAGATTCCTTTCTTTTTGATAAGCAACCCTTTTTTATCGAACGAACGACGAAAACCATCAATGACAATGGGGACTACCACTGGTTTGTATTTTTTTATAATATGGGCTGTTCCTTTTCGCAAGGGTTTGAATGGGGTCGTTGTTCCTTGTGGGAAGGTCACTACCCAACCATCGTTAAGTGCGGTTCCTATATTAGAAATGTCACTCATCTTTACTTGGCGCTTTACGTCTTTTCCGGCTTCTCGCCAAGTACGTTCTATTGAGACAGAGCCTGCATAAGCCAAAATTCGAGGCAATAACCCCGCCTTCATGGTTTCTTTGGCTGCAATAAAATAAATATTCAATTTTGGGCGCCACAAATAGCCTACGTTTTTGATATTGTCTATCCGTCCCGATAAACTGGCATTAAACACATGAAACATGGCAACAACATCTGCAAAATAGGTTTGATGGTTAGACACAAATAGAACATTGGTCTCGGGTAATTGCTTGATGTGTTCAGAACCCTCAATATTAAGTTCATTAAAACCGCGGTAACGACGATGTGTCAAGGCCCCTAAATAGCGGATCAACAATCGCTTTATAAAAAGGTATTGACCAAAAGGGTTTTTTTCAAAGAGTTTCATGTAGTTCTAAAATCGCGTAAAGATACTATTATTTTGCCAAGAGGATTAATTCTCTAGCCTCAGCCAAAACCATTGCGGTTGCTCCCCAAACTTTATAGTCACCAAAGACAAACATAGGAACAGTTATTTCTTTCATATAAGAAGCCTCAATTTCCCCTTCTTTCATGCTACTTTCATCCAGTAACAACGAAAGAGGAACTTCAATCACATGATCTACTTCTCCTTCTTCTGGAATAAAATTTGGGCGTTTTTTAGCATACGCCATGAAGGGATAGACCATAAAATTACTCGGTGGTATATAGGTAGATGAGAGTGCTGTGAGTCGGTTAATTTCGTGAGGGTTCACGCCTACCTCCTCCATTGTTTCTCGCAAGGCAGTCTCCCAATAATCATTATCGCCTTCTTCTCGTTTGCCTCCAGGAAAACTAATTTGCCCAGAGTGCTTACCCGCGTAGTTTGGTCGTTGAATTAAACAAAAATGTAGTTTTTGCGCTGCGTCGGGATACAAGAGCATCATAACAGCAGCTTTTTTGGCATTAGCTGGAACATTAAGAAATAGTTTTTCGTCTTTCAAACGGTGGCGTGGTGCCATTTTGAGCTGCGCCTTTAATCCTGGTTTTGGAATTTCCTCTATTTTTGACGACAATAGTGCAGCAAAAGGCATAACGATGAAAGTAAATGAGATTCTTAGTATAATGATACTATTATTTTTTGGGATGAGTTGTTCTTCACCCCAAAAAAAGAAGGACCCCGTAAAAAATACAACTCCAACAGAAAAAAGAGTAGCCAAGCCCAAGAAAAAGGCTATTTTGAATCAGGAACCAGAAGTTGTGTTGGACGAGAAAAATGCAATTCCTTTTCTGTATGAATACCAACAACAAGAGCTCCCTAGTCAGGTAAAAATCACCACGCGTTTTGGAGAAATTGTTCTAGAACTTTTTGACGAAGCTCCCTACCACAAAGCCAATTTTATTTACCTCACCCGCTTGGGTTATTTTAACGATACCTTTTTCCATCGTGTTGTACCGAATTTTGTTATACAGGGTGGGAACTCTGATCATCCTTCTACCAGTAAAAAAAGACGTTTAATTGGACGTTATCTTTTACCCCCTGATGTTAGAAAAGGATTAAAACACCACAGAGGGGTACTTTCTATGCCCAGCAGCGAAATGGATAATCCGCATCGGCTGGCTTCTCCCTATGAGTTTTTTATTGTGCAACAAAAGGGCGGAGCCTACCATTTAGACGGAAACTATACCCCGTTTGGAAAGGTAATTAAAGGAATGGAGGTTGTCGATGCTATTTGTGCACAAAAAATTGATAGCCGTGAGGCTCCTATAGAAAA
>WTJU01000098.1 GCA_011526285.1 Candidatus Arcticimaribacter sp. | reverse complement strand
GTTTCCTTGGTAAGGAAGAGGTCGGCGGTTCAAATCCGCTCATTGGCTCAACTCCAAAAGGCTTCCACAATCGGCAAGCCTTTTTTTATTCACCTATTTTTATTTTATTCTGCGCTAATTCATCTAACGCTTCCTATGCAATTTTCTGCTATTTTTTCAGTTATTACTGTATAGGTTAAATCATTGGTGTTTTGCGTTTACACTGCAACAAGTTTGTTCTTCAACTAGCATTCCTCGTCATAGGATTATGGACTAGCACAGCTTTGGCCCAATTTACAGGAACCAACAAGGTAATTAATAACGGAAGTATGCGCTTTGGAAACGGAGTACAACTATCAATTAATGCTGCTGGTAACGTAGAGCAGCCATTCTATTTCAGTACTGATTTTGGGAGTTGGAGAAAGCTGACGTATTCAGAATCGGCCCTAATCAATTACCCGTTAGATTCTAAAATTGGTGTGGGAGGTAACGGAACAAATAATTGGAATTTAAACGGTGTCCGCATTAACAACCCTGCCATGGCAGGTCAAGTATTTGATGATAGCGCATTTGCCATAGTAGGTGGCCTTGGTTCAGGAGTACTCCGTGTTAGAGGTCAAATTACAGTTGGAACAGCCTTGTTTGAATTGACGAATACCTATACCATTGGAGAAAATAATAATTATGTTCAGGTTACTACTTCAATAAAAAATATAGGAGCTACAACAGCAACCAATATTCGCTATTGGGTAGGCACACGAGACGATTATGTGGGAGGCACCGACCAGCCTACCAAAGTTAGGGGTACATTGGTAGAGGGAGTATTCCAACCTTTAACACTCACAACCCAAAGAGCTTCTGCCCTTAGAATAACCACCATTGCAGAAGGAATTTTATTTTTCACAACTTCTACAAGAGGAAACAATGTTCATGCTGGATATGATCCTGTTGAAAACCCTTCCACAAATTTAGACCCAGCAACAGCCCCTATAACCAGTACCAATGATGGCTCTTACAGCATGTTTATTCGCATCAATGATTTGGCAGTCAACGAGTCTGATTCTTTTGTTTGGTACTATGCTGCAGCTGCACTAGATGAACTTGACGATGTAATTTTAGAAGTTTTTGATTCCAGTATGGAAACCGATTGGGATTTAGACGGTATCCTAAATGAAGATGATGCCTGCCCTTATGCGGCTGGAGTGCCGCCACTAGACGGTTGCCCATGGTCAATAGAAATTGGGAATAATTATAAATCATCAACACTATCTAATACCCTAAATGTAGATGACGAAGACTACTACTGCCAAATGATGACCGATGGTTTTTTTAATGTAGCCTATCACTCAGGAGATGACCCTGAACCTGCTGTAGGAGACCAAATCATTTGGAATGAAAGTTATTCTTTCCCGCAATCATTTATGTACAACCAAGATGGATTTGCCTTTATGAAACTTCGTGCCTACAATAAAATTATTGAGGTGCGAAAAACCGATGGACTAATTGTTGCAATTTATACTTGTCCTTAAAAAACTACTAAAATGAAAACAGCTTTAAATCTCTTATTTTTTGCCTTGTTTACCACCATGGTTTTTGCACAAGAAAATTTGAATAATCAAACCAAATTAGTAGGCCAAGTTATACTTCCCAATGGAAATGCATCCCTAAATAAAACACAAGTTTCAAAACAAATTTCACACTACACACTAGTTTTTAACAATCAGATGGAGCGTTCAAAGTCAGACGTTAGGAAAGTAGATTTTGAATTAACAAAAGCTCAATTTGATGCATTTTTTGACCAAATCAAACAGTTATTCAAGACAGGAAATAACAGTGAATACACCTTTGGTAATGGGCTGCGGGTTCAACTAACAATACTCACCCCAACCGATGTAGAATTGATGTTCATAAACAATGATTTACCCCAAGGAGCTTTTTCAATTTCAGCCACAGGTTTACATCTCCTATTTGGAAAAGCATGGAATAAAAACACCTGGAAGACTTTTATCAATTCGTAGAAATACTATTTTTGCCAAATACAGAAAAAATCAACTAACTATATTTTTATTTAAACCTTATGAGAAAAATTTTTGCACTTAGCTTAATGATTTTACTTTCTGCTTGTTCAAAAGAAGGAAGTTTCACCCTAGAATCTTTTGATTCTACCGTTCGACAAAATTCAGCATCGGCCAAAGGACAGCCCAATACTGAAATTGTTACCACCATCAATGGAGAAAGCTATACCTTAAATTTAGATGAGGATTTCTTCTATGACTTAGATGAAGATGAATTTGTTCACCTTTTACAATCGTATAGAGTAGAATTTGAAGTAGAAGAAACCTTAGTTACCGTTAACGTATTCTTTGATATTTTAACTGATCGCGATAACAACCGTGTTGTTACATCTTTACCAGGTGGCGAAAATGGAGCAATTCCTGTAGAAAATAGAATGACAGTAAATATTAATGGAGAAGAAACAGTTGTGAATGTAGACAATGCAACTGTAAATTATCCTCGTGTTCGTTTTGACAACGGAACTTACTCTTTCGATATTTCATTGTAATTACGTTTTTTGAAAAGATTATAAAAAGGGGTAAACACCCCTTTTTTTATGCTTTAAAAATTAATGTAAATTCGCTTTATGCAAACACCAGAGGGACTCACTGATTTACTCACCTTAAAAAAAATTGACCCCACAACCTTTGAGGGTGAAAATTATCAAACCGTATGGAAACGAGTATATGGGGGTCAAGTGCTCGCCCAATCCCTTCATGCTGCGAATCAAACAGTTCCTGACAATCGTCAGGTGCACTCGCTGCATGGCTATTTTATTTTACCAGGAGACATTAAAACCTCAATAGAATATAAAGTAGAAGCATTGCGTGACGGTGGTAGCTTTTCAACCCGTCGTGTTACTGCTTTTCAAAATGGGAAAGCGATTTTTGTACTTGCTGCTTCTTTTCAAATTCAACAAGAAGCATTAAACCAACATCTCACTTCTCCTGCTGCTGCTGCGCCAGAAGATTTGATTTCTGATGCAGACTTACTCAACTCCACCAACGATGTTTCTGATCGTATCAAAATGTATTTGCTTGCACGGCATCCCTTTGCATTTGAATTCCGACCAGAAAAAGATTACTCCCATAAAATAGCTCCAGAAGAAAACAGGAATGTTTGGTTTAAGCTTAAAAAGGAAACCCAACTCAATGCCCAACAACAACAGGAATTTTTGGCCTATGCTGTAGATTATGACTTGTTGGTTATGTCAGTAATAAGTCACTATCAAGATGAATTTGCACAACCTTTACAAGTGGCCAGTTTAGACCATGCTATGTGGTTTCATCGTCCGTTTGATGTTAACGAATGGCTTCTTTTTTCAATGGATAGTCCAAATGTTTCCGGTGCGCGTTGTTTGGGTAAAGGGAGTATTTTTGACCGTAGTGGAAATTTAGTAGCCACTGTCATTCAAGAAGGATTAGCCCGCCCGTATAAACTAGATTGAATCTCCGTAATGTTCACGTAAACGCTCTAACCATCGAGCAGGAATTGCTGCCTTTTTCAAGAGGCGCATATTGTACGCCTTTAGAGTGTTGTTAGATATAGCCACCAAGCGGTCTTGTTTGGTACTATATAAATGAGCAATTCCGTGAAGGCGATCTTCTTCTAGTTTAACAATGTCGAAAGTAACACGTACGGTATCAGGATAGGTTACTGGGGCAATATACTTTATATCACTCCATGCTAAAATGGGGCTAATTTCTACAGCTCCAGCCGTTCCTTTCTCCATTAACTCCTCAAGCAACAAAAGACGGGTAGATTCTACCCATTTTAGATAAATTATATTGTTCACATGTTGCATGGCGTCCATATCGCTCCAATGCACTTGGACATCCAGCTGAACTTTTGGTTTTTGATGCATTACTTGGTTTTAAGCTGTTGGGCAAATAATTGTATACGTCTTTTTAATTCTGGGTCGTTCCCAAATGAAACAAACTCATCGGCTAACTTTTCACTATCACGGTTGACGAGCTTGAGCAGCTGTTTTCTCGCCAAACGTTTACTTTCAATAAAAACAGGAGCATATACCTGTAGGCATTTATTCATATGTGCTTTTGCCCGTTCGAGTACTTCCTCTGCTGGAGCAATTTCTTGTACAATATTTAAAGCCAACGCTTCTTCTGCAGAAAATAAAGAGGAGTTTTGTAAGGCTTGAAATGCTCGTTGTTCTCCTAGCGTGTAGCACCAGATATCCATCATAAGTTCTGGAATTTGCATGGAAAGTTTAAACTCGTGCATTCCAATGCGATGTTTTGGCTCTTGCGCCATGATGCGGTAATCTGCACAAAGCGTCAAAATAGTTCCTCCCGCAGGGGCAAAACCTGTGATTGCACAAACAAAGGGTTTAGGGTAACAAACCATAGCTTTTAGCGCATCAAAATAGTCTACCCAAAACCCTTTCGCCATAGTTTCATCCATTTCTGCCTGCTCTAAAACATCTAGTCCGGCACTAAATGCGCCTGTGTGTCCAGTGAGAATTACTCCTTTCACCGCTTCATTTTTTTCTAGCGAAAGAAAGGTTTCCTTTAATCCTCTAGCCAAAGCATGTGAAATGGTATTCACTTTACCATTGTTTAGTTGCACTACTGCTACCTCATTTTCAATTGTACAGTTGATCATGTTTTTTATTTAAATATGATTCAATAAATACGAAGATAACAGTATTAAATTTTATATTTAGTGCCTGATTTAAAAAGCCCACCACTTTTTAAAAAGTATATGGAAATTAACACGCACTATTTTACAACTCCTAAAACTGCTCGCTACTCTACCTATGGAGAATTGAGTTCTTCAACCAAATACTTTTGGTTTGCATTACATGGCAGTAAGATGTTATGCGAACAAATGCTCTACAAGTTTAAAGATTTCGATCCTCAAGAACATTTTGTTGTGGCACCCGAGGCTTTGATGCGATTTTATGAGAAAGATTTTGGTGGACCCGTAGTAGCCTCTTGGATGACAAAACGAGATCGACTTGAAGAGATCAATGATTTTAGTCAATACCTTTCGAGTCTCTACAACCTTTTTAAATCAAAACTACCTACCACCTGTAAAAAATCTATTTTGGCTTTTTCTCAAGGAGGAACAACTGCTTTTCGTTGGTTGCACCACACCAATGTTGAGGTAGATTTTTTAATTCCTTATGCCTGTTGGATTCCAGAGGATATTCCATTAAACGAGGGTAAAACAAATTTCGATGCGCTGAGAGTATTATTTACCTACGGAACCGAAGATCAATTTTTAACTGAGAAAAGAATCGAAATGGTCGATCAGGTAATTCAAAAAAATCAGTTATCCATTGATAAAATTCCCTACAAAGGAACACATCGCATTGATCGCGAACATTTACAACAATTATTCGAACACTATATAAAACAATAAACATGGCAGAAAAAAGCTATTGGGAAGGATCAGAACATTATCTGTGTGACAGTGAGTTAGCACAGGCATTTCATATTTCAAGAACATTGGGAATGCCTTTGCTCATTGAAGGAGAACCAGGCACAGGAAAAACTGAATTACCATTACAATATGCCAAGGCGCAAGACTTAGAACTTTTTGTCTACCCTGCTGGGTCTAAAAGTAATGTAGAGCAATTTGTTGCAAAGTTCGATCATGTGAAATATTTACGTGACTCACAGATTGAAATCCTCAATGCCCAGCGAGAAGAAAAGGGATTAGAGGCAAAAATGTCAACCGCAGGTCGTGATACCGAAAACTTAGGCGACTATGTTGTTAAAGGTCCTGGAGCCAAAGCATTTAGTTCTCCCAATTCAGTTTTGTTAATTGATGAAATTGACAAAGCCCCAAGAGAGTTTCCCAACGACTTATTGTATGCATTGAGCCACCGTAAGTTTGTTATGCCAGAATCAGGTGAAGTGGTTGAAGTCTCCGAAGAAAATATGCCAGCGATAGTAATTACCTCCAATAGAGAACAAGAACTCCCTACCGCTTTTAAAGGAAGATGTATTTACCATTACATCCAATTCCCTGAAGCTGATAAAATGCGCGACATTATTCAGAAACACCATCCAAAAGTGAGCAATAAAATTGTGGATACTGCCTTAGACATATTTTACCAACTTCGAAAGATTGGTCTAGAACGCGCCCCCACAACACGAGAGCTGTTGAACTGGTTAAAGTACATCAAGACCTTTAGTTCAAAAGAAGCGATAGATAAATTAAATGCCCTGGACGGTTTAGGTACACTTATCAAAACACAAGCTGATTTTGAAAAAGTACAAAGACAACTTGCCCTTGGCGGAGGAAAACCTCCCATGGGTACTCCATTAAACTAAATTTATATGTTCACCACACTTCCAGAACGATTCAAGGCATTTCATCTTAAAGTTGATGTACGCACACTATTGTTGCTTCAAAAAGCAATCGATCGGGAATTGGTTAAGACCATTGGTGATTTATACAATGTGCTTCGCACCTTTATTGTTAAGAGTCCAGAACTAATGGGCCCCTATACACGTGCGTTTTACGACTATTTCTTGTCCATCGACATTCGCAATGGGGAACAGTTACACGATGCAGTTTTACGTTCCCAAACCTTTCAGCAGTGGAAGGAACAAAATGCTGGCCGCTTGGAAGAAGATATGACCCGTAAAGACATGGCGAATCTTTTCTTAGATGAGGTTCACATGACCCATTACGACATTCAAAAAATAATTGATGGGAGAGAGCTTTGGGAAAAAGACAGCGGCGATTTGGAAGATAAAGACGCCCAAAACGAGGAAGAGAATGGGGAACGACGTCCACTTGATCGTATGGCAGACTATTCTGATCTAAGTTTAGAAGAATTACTGCAACGCATGGAAGAAGTAATGAAACAGCAAAACCGTGAACACAGTGGAGGTAGCCATTGGGTGGGAACAGGAGGAATTTCCCCTTATGGGCATGGTGGTGCTGCAAAAGACGGAATTCGTGTTGGAGGAAGTGGTGGTGGAAAAATGGCTAGAAAAGTTATGGGTGACGCTAACTTCTTTCCTGTTGATCTTGACGCTATTTTGAACGATAACAATATCGATGCTGCACTTGCTTCCCTAAAAGGAATCATGGAAGAATCGGCACAAGAAACCCTAGACGTAAAAGAAACCATTGATCGCGGACTAGAACGCGGGGGGCTTTTTCTACCTGAAATCAAAAATGAGACCGACGAAAAATTACAAGTTTTACTCTTCATCGATAATGGTGGTTATTCAATGCACCCTTACATCAAGGCCGTTCAAACCCTATTTAGAAAAATGAAAACGCGTTTCGCACATGATTTAGAAACCTATTATTTTCATAACACTATTTACGGTCAGGTTTACAGCGATGCGCAAAGGCGAAAGCGTGTACCCATAGAACGAATTTTAGCAAAAAGTCCAAACTATCATGTTTTTTTTGTGGGTGATGCTGCTATGGCTCCATACGAATTGAGTAATCAGAGTATGGATACTTATATGGAGATGACAAAGCACTTTTCTAAATGTGCTTGGTTAAATCCTGAACCACTAAAGTTTTGGGAACACACCTTGACCATTCAAATCATAAAACAGTTAATTCCTATGGAACAACTCACTCCAGCAGGTATTGAACGTGCGGTACTTAACATGAATAAAAATAAAAAGCGCAAAGGTTAGAATTCACTTAATTATAAAGGAATTCAATCTATTTCTTCTGGGGAAAACTTTACCCCAAAAAAAAGTGTAAAAAGTTTCTAGTTTATAACAAGTTAATCATAAAAATTTATAAATTTGCACCTCTTAAAACACTAA